>JAOUGR010000022.1 GCA_029857655.1 Gammaproteobacteria bacterium
GGGGCGCATCGACATGCAGGTGTGGTGCGAGGACCTCGCGCGGCTGCTGGATGCGGAAGGCTGCGGGCGAGCCGTGATCGGAGGGCACTGCCTCGGCGCCAATCTCGCGCTGCATTTCGCCGCGCGGCATCCCCAGCGCACCGCCGGCCTGGTGCTGATCGAGCCGATGCCGCCGCAGGCATTGGCCGGGCGCATGCGGCGCATTCTCGTTTTCAGGCGGCTGCTCCTTGTGCTGGCTGCGGCAGTGCGAATGCTGAACGCGCTCGGCATTCGCCGGCGCGGATTCGAGCCGCTCGATCTCGAGCAATGGGACCGCGCGCTGGCGAAGGGCGAGGTCGACCTCGCACGCTACGCCTCGCCGCTTTCGGACCTGAAACTCGCGCCGATCGCGGCCTACCTGCAGAGCCTGGCCGCGGTGGGCGCGCCCCTGCCGCCGCTCGCCGGTATCCGCGCGCCGGCGCTGGTGCTGCTCTCGCGCAACAGCACCATGACCGACCTGGCGCGCACGCGCGCCATCCTGCAGCAGCTGCCCGATGTGGAATTCAAGGTCCTGGAGGCCGAGCACTGGATTCCGACCGAGCAGCCCGATGCGATGCGGGCGGCGATCGAGGACTGGCTGGCGGCGAGATTCCGGCGCTAGTGCCGGTGGGGCGCCGCGGCGTAGTGGCCGCGCATCAGTTCGCGCCCCATCAGAATGTGCGCTCCTTGTCTCCCGTGCAGATGGGATTCAAACGCCGCCAGAGTAGGAGTAGGATGATTTCCAAGGCAGTCCCCGGTGGGCGACGGAGTAATCGCTGGAGGGCGCGTCATGCATAGCTCGGGCCGCTACTCGTATCGAAGCTTGGGTTTGTCTCTTTGCGCGGCAGTCCTGCTGGCCGCCTGCGGCGGCGGAGGCGGGGGCGGCGGCGGCAGTCCCGACACGCCCGTCGTTTACGCCGGCATTACCAATGCCGCGGTCATCTCGCCGACCAACGCCTCCAAGCTGACCGCCGATATCATCAGCAGTGACGCGAGCGCCAATGTGATCGGTGGCCTGGCGGCACGGGGAGACGCAGACGACGCGGGGCCGTCCACCGGTCAGGTCGACCTTGCCAGGCGCCTGAGCCGAGTCTTGCGCAACGCCGTGCTGGGTACAGACGCATCGGGGCGCGTGATCGGCGGCGTGCAAATCGACCAGACGGACCCCTGCGAGGCGGGCAGCGGCTCGGTGCGTACCTCCGGCACCCTGAATGACGCCACGCTGACCGGAACGCTGAACGTCGCGTTCAACAATTGCCTTTCGAACGGCGTGGTTCTGAATGGCAATGCGACACAGCGCGTGGATCTGTTCGACTTCGGCTATTTCGTACCGGTGGATTCCACGCTTAGCTTCACCAGGCTGACGTTGCGCGGAACCGGCATCAGCGTCGATGCGACCGGTTCCCTGCGCATGCAACTGAACATTCCGGCGAACAGAGAGACGGATACCGAAAGCCTCGTTTCGCTCGACAACAACACCGGACTGACGACGAAATCCGAGAACCTCAGCTTCCAATACACCTACGACAACATCTTCTCGCCGACGTCGTCCACCATAACCGTGCTGGGCCGGGTCTTCGATCCGGTACACGGTTTCATTGACGTCGTGACGAATGCCCCGCTGTTTTTCGGCACGCTGAATCAGATATTCCCGGAAGGCGGCCAGTTCACGCTCGTCGGGGAGGGAAGTCGACGAGTCCGCGCAACGGCGTTATCCGCGCTCCTGGCCAAGCTGGAGCTTGATCTCGATGGCGACAGCCTGTTCGAGCACGCGGCAACCTTGAAATGGTCCGATCTGTCTGGTCCGGTAGGTGCTGACCTGGGCGATGACGACGGCGATGGCATGCACAACAGCTGGGAAACGGCCAATGGCTTGAATCCAAACAATGCGGCCGACGCAGGCATGGACGCAGACTCTGATGGCAGAACAAATCTCGAGGAATACAAGGCCGGCACCAACCCCAACGTCGCCGACCCGGCACCCCCGCCGCCACCGCCGCCGCCGCCGGGTGCATTTCCTGCTCAAGTTGTCAGTCTGCCCGACAACAGCGCGCTGATTTACGATCCGGTCACCCAGAAACTCTATGCAGCCGTGCGTGGGAACCCCGGGGCGGTCGTTCCCATTGACCCGGCGACGGGGGCATTGGGAACCTCAATCGCGGTTGGAATCAATCCGATCAGGCTCGCACGCTCGGACAACGGGCAATATCTGTACGTCGGCCTCGATGGCGAATCTGCCATTCAACGCATAGACCTTACGCTGCCGACGCCTGCGGTGGATCTTACGATTCCGCTGGGTAATGGGTCACTTGGGCCGCTCTTTGCGGAAGACCTGGCGGTGCTGCCGGGAAGTCCGCAATCCATTGCCGTGTCATTGCGGTATCAGGGATTCAGTCCTCGGCATCAAGGCGTCGCCGTCTTCGACGATGCGGTGCGACGTGCCACGGTGACGCCTGGCCACACGGGCAGCAACGCCATCGAGTTCTCCGCGTCCGCGGGCACGCTTTATGGGTACAACAACGAGACGACAGAATTTGGCTTTCGCAGGATGGCTGTCGATGCGTCCGGCGTGACAGTCCTCGACGTACACGACTCGTTCCACGCAAGCGGTGCGCTCATCAGCGGGTTCAGCGTGGATATCAAGTTCCACGCCGGACTGATCTACGCTACATCCGGACGGGTGATCGATCCGGTCGCGCGAACCCTGGTGGGTACGTTGAATCCCCTGCCCGGGATCGGGGTCCTGGTCGAACCCGATACGGCGAATGGCCGGGTGTTTACCCTGGCGTTCGACAGTGCCGTCAGCTCGTGGGTCGTTCGCGCATACGACTCGACATCGCTGACCTTGCTTGGAAGCGAAGTCGTAGCGGGGACATCAGGCGATCACGGAAACCTGCTGCGTTGGGGGACCAGGGGCCTGGCTTTCCGGAACAACGGTGGCCAGATACTCGTGACCCAATCCTCCGCATTGCTTCCCTAGCGCGGAGCCCGAGATTGAGCCGGGCGCCGCGTTGCGTCGCGCGTTGCGCGAGGTGGCTCCCCGACCAGGGCTCGAACCTGGGACCTGCGGATTAACAGTCGCGGTCCGCCTCAGCGGGACTCCGTTGAACGCGAATCTGCGCGGGGACCGCGGATTTGTCTAACCCCGCATGAGGTACTCCCCGATTGCGTACGGAATGGATTGCTACGAGCTGGGCTGTTACGCCGCCGGGCTTCGGCGAGCGGCTTGCCGGGAAAGTCGGAGCTGTGAGGTGACTCTATCTCCAGTTGCCTAGCAGCACAAAGGCAGCCCAATAGTACGGATGGCGCAGGTCGAGTTTCGCACTCCCCTCCGTTTGCGCATTCCCCTCCAGGAAGCGCTTCTGCGCCTCGCGCAGCGCTTGCACCTTCGTAAGAATCTGCTTCTCACCTCGGGCGAGATAGAAGTCGACCATGAACTGCGCAGTGCCTGCGTCCTGGACGTTCCATAGGGTTGCAAGAACGGACTTCGCGCCTTTGTTCTGCAAGATAACAGCGAGGCTTTCCACTTCAACGCCATTGGCCCCGCTATGCACCGCGGTTTGGCAGCCCGAGAGCGTGACCAGGTCGTACCCCCACAACTGGATGCCTAGATCCGTACGGAACTCATGCAGCTTGAATTCCTGGCCGTCGCCGAGCAGCAAATGCGAGCGCTCTTCGCTTCCCGGCTGCAAGGAGAAGTGTGTCGCAATGTGCATTACGGAATGCCTGGGCGGACCCTTCATAAGACCGATGAGCCGCTCCCGTGTGAACTGCTCGTCCATGTACCTCTTGCCGGGCAGTATTCCGGTGGGTGCTTCATCCGCTGGATCGCGCACTATGCGGCGCAGCTCTTGCGGTACCGACGGCAGGGCGGGGAGAGGGGGTTTCGCTTTGCTCACGCCCAGCGCGGCCACTGACCATTCGGTCCGCGGGACGTCCCGAGCGTATAGCATGGTGCTCGCGGTATAGACTGCGAGCCCGTACTGCTGAGCCAGGTGCTGGTCGCTGCCTGAGTCGAAAAGAGCGGCAAATGGCACATATCTGAGGCTATCGAGCAGGTAGAGCATGAGAGTGTCAACCGACGCGGCTCGGAGCCGTGGCTGCGCAGGCGCGATCAATGCGGAGTAAAGCTGCGCAGCGGACTTGAGGTAGCTGCCGTCACGCCGATCGATGTCGCTCCTCAGGCGAACAATCAACTCGTTTATGGCAGCCTGGCCCAAGCCGCCTTCGAAGGCGGAGTAACCGTCTTTGGTTACCAGGAGGAAGGTTGTGGCTTGCGGCCCCGGAAGGAAATGGACCACAGCCGGACGCAGACCCGTGCCGGTGTGTAACTCGGCCAGCAGCGCGCTCAACAAGCCCGCATTTCCGCGCGCTTTCTCAAGCCGTGCTTTCTGGCTTTCGCCGAGCCGTGCCTGGAGCTCGTCCATCAGGTTGTCAAGGCGGTCGCTCTCCAGGGCGAGCGCTTGGCGCAGCTCATTGAGTTCCTGCTGCTCTTTCGGCGAGGGACTCTCCAGGGCTGTGAGCGTCTCGAGCCTGCGCTGGACGAAATGCAGCCTTTCAGCGTTGTTGGACAACCGCTCCGCGAGGGGCGCCTCGAACGGCAGGAGTTCCACACGACTCTTGGCGAAGTCCGCGTCAGCATCGCGGCGGATGAATTCGAAGTGCTCGTGCTCCTTCAGCATTCCGAGCACCCGTTCCGCTTCGGGCAAGCGACCCTGTGCAATAAGCAACCCGGCGAGCATCCGGTAGCTCGGCTCGAACCGGCGCGTCTGCGAAGCACGCAGCTCTGCATCCAGTGCTTGCGAGCTTGACCGCAGATCCTGGGAGGTGTTTACCGCGAGTTTGAGAAAGAAGATGGCAACCGTGTCGTAGTGCTGATCCTTGTACAACGCTCCCAGGTTCGCAAAGATTACGCGCTGAGCTTCCTTGTCTCCCAGCCGATCGGCGACGAACAAAGCACGCCGGTAGTAGATGCTGGCTTCCTTGAATTCGCCGAGCGCTCGTTGCGCTGTCCCTATGCTGTCCAACGTTGCGGCCACATACTTGGCGGCGTTGAGGTCCTGGAAGATCCGGAGGGATTCCTTTAACGATGCCAAACCCTCTATCACTTCCTTCAGCTCGACGCGCGTGAGTCCGAGACTATTGAGGGTTTTTGCTCTGCGAAGCGGCTGGCCCCGGCCGTGAAGGGCGAGAGCACGCTCGAACGCGCGCGCCGCGTCTCGATGCAGCCCTTTCTCGGCAAGAACGAAGCCGATATTGTGGTACACGGACGCCAGCTCCTGCATCGGGCTGCCCGCATCGCCGTAGGCTTGGAGCGCCTTCTCCTGATACTGCAAGGCCTTTTCGTACTGGCCCAGTGCAGTGTATAGAGACCCCAAGTGCGTGAAAGCCGCCGCTCTTACTCCTGCCGAGTTCGGTGCGGACTCGGCCAGCTCCCGTGCCCGCTCATACTTTGCGAGCGCTTCCTCATAGTGCGCAGCATCGAACAAGGTCGAGGCGATTTCAATCAACGTGATGGCCGTGCTGCGCTTGTCGCCGGTTTTAGCGCGCAAGTCCAGCGCCTGCTTGAACAGCGCCATGGCCTGCGCCGGATCGCCGCTTTCGCGGTAAGCCTGTCCGAGTGCATGCAGCAACGCGGCTTCGATACGCGTGTCGCGCAGCTGCCGCGCCGCTTCCAAGGCGCGATCAAACGAGGCGATGGCCTCGGGATAGCGATGAAGAAGGAGCTGGGTGCGCGCGATTCTGGTATGGATGTCTCCGCGCGCTCGTTCGTCTGTCGTCTGTCGGAGCGCTGCCCGCAGTAGATCAAGTGCTTCGGCGTACGCCTCATCCTCGTAGAGGCGTTCCGCGCGCGCCACCAGGCCACGGGCATTCGGCTCGACACGCGGGCCGTCATCGCTCGCGTAGCCGGCAATCGACGCGACGATCCAGCTCGACAAGACGAGCGGGCGCAGCATCTCGCGACTTCAGGTTAGCACTTGCGCGCCTCTTGGTTTCAGCGCGCGTCGCAGCATTACCGCGCCGAACGTCACACTAAGAAGGCAGAGGACCGCGGACAGCGGGTATCTAACGGCTTTCGCGATCGGCCACAAGGCGGCCCGCGTCGCAGCGCGCGCCGAGTCGCTCTTTGCGATGTACTCCGCAAGCGGCGGCGAATAGGTTTCGTAGAGCTCGACAAAGCGGCGGCCTGCGGGATGCGAGAGCAGGCGCCTGTCGCGAAAGTCGCGGAGGACCAGGACTTCCTCGGCAAGTGACGTTCCATAGGCAGCGGTAGCTATGAAGCAGCTCTTGGCGGCACCTTGGGAAGCAGACGAGGAAGCCCGACGATCTGACGAGCTCGGCGCAGTCGTTGTTTGCCCCTGGGATTGGTACTGGTTCGCGAGCGCATAGTACTGGCTCTCTTCATCCGAATACCAGGTGATCTCCTCCCGAATCGAGGGCCGATCGTCTGTGATCATCGGCGACGAGGTGCTGCAAACCGTGCCGGCCGAAGTTTGCATGCACACCTGCTTTGGGGGAGGGGGGTTCTTGAGCCGCTTCTCGGCCTCCGCAAGTTTCCGCTGCGCGGCTACTTTCCTTGCGGCCGCCTCCTTCGCTCTGTTCAGGCACTCTGTCGCAGAAGTGCAGCTTGCGCGTGCCCTGGGTTTTGTTTGCGCCGCGCCGTGCTCCCAGGGCAAGCCAGCAAAGATGATGATGGCGAGGCTCAACGCAGCGGCATCCCCGATACGAAGACTCACGCGATACGATCTCATACGTGCCCCCTAGAGACGCCCGGCTCCTAACGGCCGAGAAGCGACCAATGCTACGCCCGTGCTCTCCTACGAGCTTATCCTTCCGTCCGACAGCAGAGCGACAAGCAGCGGTCCGTAGGGCCCAAGCTCTTGCAAGATTCGCTGCCCGCGTGGATGATCGAGTACCGTCGTCGCTCTTGGGTGAGAGCCATCGTGGGCAGACGCATTGCGGGTCGCATCGCCGGATTCCTCCTATACATCGGTGCGGCGCCGCTCGCAAACCACGCGCTAGCGGCGCAATACGACCTTTGTGCGCGCGGTGTGGGCGAGAGGCTAACAAGCACCGTGCGCGTACGCCTTACGGTCGATGGACCGGATCTGGGCGACCATCTTGATACGGTGGCCGGAGAGATCATCAAGCGCCGCGTATGGAACGGTCGCGCACAAGCCGTCTTCATCGAAGATTTCGATCCTCAACGCTGCAGCGCGGCGCTTGGAAAGCAGCAGGAGTTCACTCTTTCGCTGGACCTGGCTGACCTTGGCAAGCTCGCTGCCGATAGAGCGCGCTCGGCGAGCGAACCGTCGCCCACCGCTATTGCACTCAATGAACGCGCTGCTCTGACATCGGCAATTGAGGGACCGGCAGTTCCAGGTGCGCAGCAGTACTACATCATCCGGGTCCATTACGCGACCAATCGCGATCGAGCGGCGTCTACGAGCGTTGAAACTCGCTTCGGCAGCGCGCGTGGAAAAGCCATTTCGTTCGGCGCGGCGGATGTCACGATCCCGAAAACTCATGAGATGGGCGAATTGGAGACTCCGTCGATTCTGCGGCTCGAATTCAGTGCGGATCCCGCAAAGCACATCACGGTGCACGCGCTTCAAGACCTCGACCGGCAGGCGTGGCACCGGGACTTGGAGCTGCGCGCCAACGCCTTGGGTGCTCCCGGCGTGTTGCTCTTCATTCACGGCTACAACGTCAGCTTCTATGACGCCGCCATTCGAACTGGTCAGCTCGCTCACGACCTGGCTTTCCCAGGGCCTACGGTCTTTTTCTCCTGGCCGTCGCGCGGGCAGACAATTCCCTACACGGTGGATGAAGAGAACGCGCGCTGGGCGGTCGACGACATGCACAGCGTGCTCGCCGACCTCGCCACCCTTGCGCGCGGTGCCCCGGTCTATGTCATTGCGCACAGCATGGGCAATCGTGTATTCACCGAGGCATTCAGAGACTTGCTGGAACGTAGCGCCGGGAGCCGGCGCGCATTCAAGGAGCTCGTTTTGGCGGCGCCGGACATCGACGCAGAGGTGTTCAAGAGGCGCATTGCACCCCACATCCTCGGCGTCGGTCCGCGCGTTACGCTATACGCCTCAGACAACGATGTCGCGCTCGCCGCGTCGCGAATGCTGCGTGGCGGATACCGCCGTCTCGGCGAAGCGGGACCGACGATTGCGGTTCTGCGGGGCATGGACACGGTAGACGCTTCCCGCGTGAAGACCGATTTTCTCGGCCACTCGTACTTCGGCGACAGCGCCTCGGTGATGTCGGATCTCTTTTACCTCATCCGCAATGGCGCCAAGCCGACCGATCGATTCGCACTCAGGGCGGCGCAGTCTGCCGAGGGTGCCTACTGGGAGTTCAAACCCCCAAAGCGCTGAGTGAGGCAGTGACGGCTAGGTCGCGCGCAATGGAGGGAGGTCATCGCCTGGGTAGGCTTCAGCGCGCACTGCGAACTTCGGCGTTGCTTGTAGCGCTCCCACTTGGCTTGCTTCCTTCCGCGCCACCCGCTCGGGCGCAGTTGCCTCCAGCTGCAGCTGAAGCCCGCGTTGCCGCGGAGGCCGAGATCAGAGCTCTCAACGAGCGCACTGTCCAGCTGCTTTCCGAAGGCAAGTATGAAGAGGCCTTGCAGGTGGGGCGCATGGCGCTCACCCGCAGCGAGGCGGCGCTTGGCGCGGAGGATGGAAGAACCGGGACCAGCCTGGTGAACCTGGCCGGTGCCCTGCGCAATCTGAGGCGATACGAGGAGGCGCTACCGCTGCTCAAACGCGCGCTGCAGATCGACGAGAAGGCGTATGGCCGCGAGCATCTCCGAACCGCCGTCGCCGTCCACAATCTTGCCCGGCTGCTCACCATGATGGAGCACCACGAGGAGGCGGTGCCGCTCTATGAGCGCGCGCTATCGGTATTCGAGAAACAGTTACCGCCCGGGCATCCGTGGATTGGCGATGCGTCTCTCGGGCTTGCCAAGACGTATCAGCAATTGGGGAAGTACGACAAAGCGATGCTTGCCTTTCGCCGCGCGCTCGCAATCCAGCAGCAAACACTCGGTGCGGACCCCTCCAAGACAGCCATTACCACGCACGACCTGGCTGTGCTACTGCATCAGCTCGGGCAGCATGAGGAGGCACTTCGCCATTTTCAAGACGCGTTCCGCGTCATCTCGGCGCGATTCGGACCGGAAAGCGACGAAACAGCTACGATTCTCAGAAATGTTGCGGCACTCTATGTGAGCGTCAAGCAATATGACGAGGCGCTTTCCTTGGCGGAGCGGGCACACCGAATCGACAGCAAGCTGCCGCCCGATGAGCGACGCACTGCTGACAGCCAGCATGCGCTGGGGTCGGCGTATGTCGGACTTGGTCGCTACCGGGAAGCCATTCCGCCCCTTAGTGCAGCGCTCTCCACTCGCCGTCGGGCGCTCGGCCACGAACACATCGACACTGCGTTGACTCGAAACAACCTCGCCGGAGCCTACGACGGGCTCGGACAGTGGCAGGACGCTTCGCCGCTGTACATGGAAGCCCTGGCCACCGCGCTTGTTCACGCGCGCGGTGGAAACGCAGAGTTTTTGGCGGAGGTTGCCGACAATCTTTGTTGGCGCGCGTCGGAGCCAATGCCTGCAAGGAGAGTCGACGAAGCGATCTTCTATTGCAAGCTTTCGGTCAATGCGAGTCAGCAGATCAGAGCGGGAGCTGTCGGTTTGGATCGACACATCCGGGAGTCGCTCACGGTAACGCTGCAGGGCCCATACCTCGCGCTGGCACAACTCTTGGTGGATCAGGGGCGCCTCGCGGAGGCGGAGCAGGCATTGCTCGCTCTCAAGGAAGCCGAACTCCTCGAGTTCGTGCGACGCGATGGCCGGGCAGCGTCGACCACGCCCGTCGATCTAACGGCTGAAGAACGGACGTTTGCTGATGACCTGAACGAAGTTGCGGGGCGCCTTGCGAAGGTGTACCGGCAGCTCTACGCCGATCGGCCCGGCATGGCGCCGCTTGGTCCAACCGACCGCGTCCAGGTGGAGGAGCAGCGCGACTTGCTGCATCAGCGCATGCTCGCTGTCCTTGGCTCCGGGCCCACTCCGGCTACGACAGCAGCCGTAGGCGTGCAACCTCACTCGAGGGCACAACCGCTAACGCAGGTCACAAGGCTGGTTCGCGATCTCGAGACCAGCTCGTTTGGCGGAACTACCGCATTGGTCATGTTTATCCCCGACGAGCGAGCCACGACCGTCTTTGTATACGGTCCCGAAGGGCCGGTGGTGTTGCGCTTGTCCGTCGGCCTTCAAGAGCTTCGACAGCTCGCTGTTCAATTGAGAGCCAAGATCCAGACTCGCGGCGCCTATCGGACCGAGGCGCGTGCCTTGTACAGCCAGCTGATCAGCCCGGTTGAGGACCATCTGCTTCGCCAGGGGCGGCGGCCGAAAGTGCTGATGCTATATTTGACGGACCTACTGCGCTACATACCGTTTGCGGCGCTGGTCGACGTCGACGACCGTCATCTCGTACAAAAGTATCGAATTGCGATCTTTACCGCAGCCGCGCGCGACTCGGCGACCATGGTACCAGTCAGGGGCTGGTCCGCTACTGCGTTCGGAACCACTCGGCCCCACGGCGACTTTTCCGCGCTTCCCGCGGTAGAGGAGGAGGTGAACGCGATTGCCGGGAAGCCCGAAGGGCTCCTTCCTGGACAGGCATTGCTGGACGAGAAGTTCAGCCGGACAGCGTGGCAGCACGTAATGAACGGACGCGCGGCCGACGGCGGCGCCCCGACGAGCGTTCTGCATGTGGCGACTCATTTCAAGGTGCAGACCGGCGACTGGAGGAACTCGTACCTCTTGCTGGGCGATGGTGGCCGTGTCTTCGTGTCGGAATTTGATCGCGCGCTCAGTGCACGGCTCGAGCACGTCGAGCTCATAACGTTGTCCGCTTGCGCGACCGAGATGGCGCCGCAAGGGAAGGGCGCGGAAGTCGAGGGGCTCGGAGCGTTGTTGCTCAGGACCGGCGCGCGTGCGGTGATCGGCACGCTATGGCCTGTCCAGGATGAAGGATCCTCATCGCTGATGCGGGCGTTCTACGAGGCGCGCGGCTCCGATCGAAAGATGGGCAAAGCCGAAGCACTGCAGGCAGCCCAGCGCAAGCTTCTCGAAGGTCAGGTGAAGGCGCGCAATCCGCAGATCGATCTTCGCCATCCATACTACTGGGCCCCATTCATCCTGATGGGAAACTGGATGTAGGCCAACGCCGCGCCTGGCTCCCTGCTGCTTGGCCCTCACACTGTCGGCGAATTGCGGAAGCAGGACGCGTTCGGACATTCATGTCTGGTACTACTACTGGACCAATGAACAGAAAGACGAGCGTACAAGACTCCGCGGATACGCGGTCGTCACCGAAGTTACGCCAAGTTGGCTGGACAATCACCCGACTTGGACGCACACGAGGTTTGAGCAACTCGCAAGGGATCGCGTTCGCGTTCGCTTATCCGGATGGGTCATGTATGACCCTGAACACCCGGACCACATCGGGAAAACGCGCGGCACTCTTTGGGAGTTACACCCAGTTACCAACATTGAAATGTGGAACGGTAGCGCCTGGGTGCAGCTGTAGCCGTACGTGCCATTTCGCGCTCCGGACAAATTCCGGAACAATGGGAGCTAACAATGACAATCAAGCTTGGCCTTCTCGCGACGTCTCGCAGCGTAGTTCTTGTGTTTGCCGCATTGATAAGCACATGCGCGCTAGCGCAATCTCAGGCATCAAATGTTGCAAGTGCTGGCACCAGCCTGGTGGGCGATCATGTGAGAGTGCAAACGCATGTGATCGGCTTCAAAGAGAGCGGGCGTACCTCTCTATCAGAAAAAGAATGGTGCGCACCGCGCGACTCAGGCGTGGCCATTCGTCATGAAGCCGACGGAATCTATACTGTTCGTTTTTATGACATCCCGAATATTGCGGAAGCGGAATTAAAGAAGACTGGGCTGGGCCAGGATTGCCTAGCAGCAGGGTTGGTCAACCTCGATTCGTCATATACGATTTCTAAGAATAAGCTAGCGACCTTCGATTACAAGCGAAGTGGCGTTACGTTTGGCGGGCTTGTGATTCCCTTCAAGTTTCGCTTAGGGGGTGACAAGGCACTTAGCAGTTCATCTACCATTGCACCGTACGTTGGCTTCTCGAGCCGGTATCTTCAGTTCTTTGGCGTGTCTCTAAATCCGGTAATCACTGGCGGGGTGGGTTTTGTTCCGGTTTTCAACCCCGCCTCCGGCACCGCCGAAACAAGATCCGCAATGTCCTTCGGCGTCGGTTTTGTCATGACGAGCAGTAAGAATGACCAATTCAGCGCTGGCCTAATACTTGGACGGGATGTGTTGAGCAAGTCGGACCGAGCCTTGGATCCGAACGTAAACAAACCGTGGCTATCGTTCTACCTCGGCGTCGCCATGTAACGAGCCGATTGGCGCTCTGCAGCGCGGAAAGATACGCGGGCCGCCGCGCCGGTAACTGAGTGCTATCCCCGGCGCGGCTGTGACCTCAGCGATTAGCTGCCCGTTGCGTCCGCTACGCACTTCTTCGTGAAGCTACTCTGGGCGGAGCCAGCGAGCTTCTTCTCCTGGGCCGCAGCCGCACAGCTCGCAGCGGCGTCCTTCTTGCACTTTGTCATGAAGCTCTTTTCTGCTGCACCGGCCAGCTTCTTCTCCTTGGCCGTATCAGCGCAACTCGCCGCCCAACCCTGGGCCGAAAACACCGCTAGCGAAACAGCGACTAGAACCGCTTTCATCGTCATCCCCATTTCGGTAAGTAGGTTGCGCCACGCAACCCGGCGCGGATTGTAGCGGAGGGCGGGCCGCTGGGCGTAAGCTAAGGCAGGATTCAACGCCAGTGCCGCCGTGGGAGTGGCGGCAATCGAGGCGGGGACGATAGATGACGGCTCGCCGTTCACCAGCAGCGCAATGATGCCGAAGGTAAAGGACATTCTCGGGCGCGCCCAAGCGATCATGGACGACCCAAGTCTCCTTTTACTTGCCGCAGTCCTCGTAGCGGTGGTGGTGATCTACTTCCTGCCCACCATGATTGCCTACTTCCGGCGGCACGAGCGCAGGGGGTCGATCCTTCTTGTCGATATCTTCTTCGGCTGGACGTTTGTGGGCTGGTGGTTCGCTTTGATTTGGGCGATTGTCGGGAAGCCTGAAGAGGTGACGACCTTCTATGAG
>JAOUGR010000023.1 GCA_029857655.1 Gammaproteobacteria bacterium
CTTTGCCCGTTCCGCGCGTTCGCGCAACTGCGCCTCCGCGCCGAGCCGCTCGAGGAGCCGCAGCTCGGGATCGACCGGCGCCTGCGTGGCATCGTCCTGCATCGCGCGCTGCAGCGGCTCTGGGCGGAACTGGAATCGCAGCAGGCGCTGCTGCAGCTCAGCGCTCTGGATTGCGACCGGAGAATCACTGTCCTGATCGATCAAGCGATGGCAGAGGTGCTGCCGGCTCAGACAGGTCAGCGCAGCCTGGCGCTCGAACGGGACTGGCAGCGGCGCGCCATCGGCCACCTGCTGGCCCTCGAGCGCACGCGACCGGCATTTACGGTCCTCGAAACGGAGCGTGCCCTGAATGGCCGCATCGGCGGGCTCGACCTGCGCCTGCGCGTGGATCGCATGGACCGTGTTGGAAGCGAATGCGTCGTCATCGATTACAAAAGCGGCGCGGCCAAGAAGACGCAATGGCGCGGCGCGCGCATGGAGGCGCCGCAGCTGCCGTTGTACGCCGTGCTTCATCCTGAGCACCCGGAAGGCATCGCGATTGCAGAACTCGGCGCGACAGGAGCGGCCTTCATGGGTGTCGGCAGCGACCCGGGGCTCATATCGGGCATGCAGGCCGCCCGCGACTTCGAGTTGACGGAGGATCGTGAAAGCGGATTCGAATGGCCCGTGATCAAGCAGCGCTGGTACGCGTGGCTCGAACGACTCGCGCGCGACCACGCGTCCGGGCATGCCATCGTCGATCCGAAACTCGGGGCGGATACCTGCCGCTATTGCCACCTGGGTGCGCTGTGCCGCGTTGAACCCGCCGCGCCGGACGAGGCTGGCGCGGAGGAGGGCGGCAGTGACGACTGACGCAGCGCATTTGGACGCCGAAATGCGCCGGCGCGCCGTCGATCCGGAGTGCTCCTTCATCGTCCAGGCGCCGGCCGGGTCCGGCAAGACGACGCTCCTGACGCTTCGATATCTGCGACTGCTCGCGACTGTGGATTGCCCCGAGCAGATCGTCGCAATCACGTTCACGCGCAAGGCGGCGACGGAAATGCGGCATCGCATACTGGCGGCACTGGCCGCGGCCGCAAAACCGCCGACGCCGGAGGCCAAGCCGCACGAACTGGAAATTCACCGGAATGCGAGCCTGGCACTCGCACGCAGCCGGGACCGAGGCTGGGGACTCGAACACAATCCGGCGCGCCTGCACGTGCAGACCATCGACGGCCTCAATCACTGGCTGGCGCGCCGGCTGCCACTCGCAGCGCGTATCGGCACGTCCGCGACGCTGATCGACGATGCACGATCGTTGTATGCCGAGGCAGCCCGCCGCACGGTTGCACGACTCGATAATGAGGATCCGGTTGCGCCGCGCCTCGACCGCCTGGTGCGGGCCCTGAATCACGAGCCGCAATTACTGGCGCGCCTGATCGAGGAAATGCTCGGTGCGCGTGAACTGTGGCTGCCCAAGCTGCTCACATCCGGGGACGGCCCGGCGCTGCGCGCTTCGATCGATCGATTGCTCGAATCTGCGATTGAGGCCGAACTCGGCCGCGTCAGTCAGATCGTCGCTGCGGCCGGCGCGCAACCCCTCATCGAATTGATCCGCGAGGTGGCCGCGGCGGGTCCAGGTGATGGACCGCTGGCAGCACTTGCAGGGATCGAAGGATTGCCGGCACTGGCGGTCGCCGCGGTCTCACAATGGTGCGCCCTCGCCAACCTGCTGCTGAAAGCCCCGCCAAGCGGCGAATTGCGCAAGACCGTCGACCGCAGGCAGGGATTCCTGGCTGCGGGCGAGGGCGCCGGCTGGGCAGCGCGCAAGCAGCGCATGAAGGCATTGCTCGCCGCATTCGCGGCGCAGGAAGGGTTTGCCGCCGCACTGGCGGCACTGCGGTTCCTGCCGCCGGCCTCACTGACCGATCGCCAGTGGGAACGCATCGACGCACTCACCGAGGTGCTCCCATACGCCGTTGCCGAACTGCTCGCACTCTTCTACGAGCGCGACAGCCTCGACCATCCTGCGGTCGCCGCGGCGGCGCGCGATGCGCTTGGCCACGAGTCATCACCTACGGAACTGGCGCTCGCGCTCGACTACCGCATCCGCCACCTGCTGGTGGACGAGTATCAGGACACTTCGCCGTCGCAGGAGAGACTGCTCGAACTGCTGGTCGCGGGCTGGCAGCCGGGCGACGGCCGCAGCCTGTTCTGCGTCGGCGATCCGATGCAGTCGATCTACGCGTTTCGCGAGGCGGATGTCACGTTGTTCCTGCAGGCGCAGCGTCAGGGCATCGGCGGCGTGCAGCTCGCGTCCGAGCTGCTTGGCCAGAACTTCCGGTCCTGCCGCGCAATCGTCCGCTGGGTCAACGAAACGTTTGCGGCGCGGATGCCTGCCGCGGATGATTTCGAGCGGGGCGCCGTGCGCTATTCCGCGGCCACCGCCGTGCATGAGGACGCTGCGATGGACGGCGTGACCGTGCATGCGCTGCTCGATGCCGACGAACACGCGATGGCGGCTGCAGTTTCGAATATCGCTGCGGCTGCGCTGCAGGCAGAGCCTGGCGCCGCTCGACCGACCGTTGCCGTCCTCGTCCGCGGGCGCAGTTCTCTGCCGCCATTGCTCGCGGCATTGCGCAAGGCCGGCGTCGAATATCGCGGCGTCGAACTGGAGTCGCTGCCCGATCGTCCCGCAATACGCGACCTGGTTGCGCTCGCGAAGGCGATGCTGCATCCCGGCGATCGAACCTCGTGGCTAGCCGTGCTGCGGGCGCCCTGGTGCGGCCTGACGCTCGCCGACCTGCTGGCCCTGGTTGGCGACGACAGCCGCGCCCTGGTTCCGCTGCGGATCGGGGACCCTGCAGTGCTGGCAAGGCTCTCCCGCGATGGCGCCGCCCGGCTGGCGTGCCTGCAGCAGCGTCTCGAGACCGCATTGGCCGGTCGTGGTCAGCGATCACTGGGCAGCTGGGTGAAATCCGCCTGGCTCGCGCTCGCCGGTCCGGCTACCGTCGGCGATCTATCCGATCTTGCCAATGCCGGGCTTTTGTTCGCCGCGCTCGACCGTCTGGAACTTGAAACCGGCGGCAGTCCGGAGGCCTCGACGATCGACGCGGCAGTCGAAGGCGTCATGGCTTCGCCGGTCGGCAGCGATTCGGCACAACTGCAGGTCATGACGATCCACCGTGCCAAGGGCCTCGAGTTCGATGTCGTCATCGTTCCCGACCTGCAGCGCGGCGTGCGCCACAGGGAACGACCTCTCCTGTACTGGACCCAGGTTGCAACCGGCGCGGACCGGCGCGGCATCGTGCTCGCGAGCCGGGCGGAGCCCGGCGATTTCGACGGCGCCGCAGATCCGCTCGAGCAATGGATGCGCCACTTGGCGGATGAGCGCGAGTCGCTCGAACTGGGCCGCGTCGCATACGTCGCGGCGACACGCGCAAAGCACAAGCTGCACCTGGTCGGTTCAATGAAGGTCAAGTGGAAGGATGGCGAGCCGCAGCTGCGTAAGGCACCCGGGAGCAGCCTGCTCGGATTCTTCTGGCCGGCTCTGCGCCAGCATTTCGAGCGGGCATTGGCGGCCTGCACCGCGGGCGGCGAGGGCGCGACAAGCAGGACGAGCGGCAGGCGCAGGCTGACGGCACCACCCTTGCTGCGATTGCCGGCCGATTTTGTCGCGCCGGCGCCGGCCGCTCCACCGCAAACGGCCGGGCTGCGGATTGCCGGCGAGACGGAGGGCTCGATTCGCCCGGAGTTCGACTGGGCCGGGGCGATTGCCCAGGCGGTCGGCCAGGTCGTGCATGTCGAGCTGCATCGGCTGGTGCAGGCGGGGCGTGCGCCCGGCGCGCTGAAGCCGGAACGGGCCGCATGGCGACGCCTCCTGCGCGAACTCGGCATCGACGACGCCCACCTGCCAGAAGCGCTGGCGCGTATCGAAGGCGCGATCATCAATATTTCCCGCAGTGAATTCGCCGGCCGCCTGCTCGATCCGGCGGCAGCGGAAGGCACGAGCGAACTGGCGCTCACCACTTACATCGACGGTATCGTGCAGAGCCTGCGCATCGATCGCAGCTACGTGGACCCTGAAGGCCGGCGCTGGATCGTCGACTGGAAGACGAGTTCCCACGAGGGCGGCGACATCGAGGCGTTTCTGGACAATGAGCTTGCGCGCTATACGGATCAGTTGCGCCGCTACGCCATGGTGATGAAACGCTACGACGGCCGTCCCCAGCGTGTCGGCCTTTATTTTCCGCTGCTCGATGCCTGGCGAGAGCTCGCTCTACAAGGTCCCCTCGACCGAGAAGGGTCGGCGGCCAGTGCTGTCGGGCGGTCCGAGGGTCGATAGGCTGTCGAAGACAGCGGGGCCCGCACCCGGACCCGGCGCGACTTCACCGCTGGCGAAGTAACTTCGGTCACGCTTGAGTTCGATCGTGCCGCGCACCCGCAAAGGGCCACCGAGGTCGGTCAGCCTGCCGGTCAGGGCGCCTGTGCCTACGGCGCCTTCGCCGATCGTCAGCTCAAAATCGCCGAGCATCGCGCCACCAGGACCGGGAGCCTTGAGATCGCGGACAAGCAGCCTGCCTTCCGCATCCTGCGGCATTCCGGCGGCGATACGCACTGCCGCGACCTCGAGTTCCAGCTCGCCGGTCCATCCCCTGGGCGTCGCGATGCCTTCGAGGTATGCGATCGGCAGATTGCCCGTGAGGTCGTGGGCCTCGATCTGATCGGTACCGAAGCCGCCCTGCAGCGAGCCCGCGAGCTGCCCACCGGCGGGTTTCACGGCCACGTGGCAGGCCCATTCGAGGACCAGCAGCGGCCAGGGGCTGCAGGTCCAGCTTGCGGCACCAAGATCGAGGCCCTGCACATTCACGGTGGATGCGCGTCCGGACCAGATCGTGCCTTCGAGTCCCGCGACGGCGACCCCCTGCGGCACCCAGCGCGCAAGCAGGCTGGCGGGCACCAGGGCGATCAGGAAAGCCAGGAATGCGGCGCCGCCCGCCGCGACCAGCAGGCCCTTGCGTGCCATTCCCTAGTGACCGCGCAGTACGAAGGTCGCGTCGACGCGGCCCGGTTCACCGCTTGCGTTGACGCTTGCGGTTTCAGTCACCACACCACGTTCCTGCTGCAGGCGCGCAAGGCACAAGGCAAGCGCGTCGAAGGAAGCATTCTTGAAGCGTACGCGTATCGATCCGGGCCCGGCGGGCTCGACGCCCTCGAGGGCTTCACCAAGACCGGATTCGCGCGCGGCGCGATCGACGGCAATCGCCAGCGATTCCCCGGCGCGTGCCGCCGGCATCGCCTGCAGGCGCGGAGTGACGGCCTCGATCCACGCCAGTTGCTCCCGCTTGCCTTCAACCCGCCGTGCGGCCGCGTCGGCTGCGCTGCCGAGCTTCCAGGTTCCGCCGACCAGTAGCAGCACGGCCGCCGCCGCGGCGCCCCAGGTCACCATGCGCTGATCGCGCTCAGCCAGCGACGAATGCCACTTGCGAAAAATCATGACGCGGGTCCCGTCGTGACGCTGATCTGTGCCGACACGCCTTTTTCGCCCGGTGTCGTCGACTCGACGTCGGCGGTCAGGCCCCGTGCCACGAGCGCCTGCGCGAATCGTGCGAGCGCATCCGTGTCCGCCGCGACCATCTGCAGCTGCAGCGATCCATTGCGCCAGCCCAGCGATTCGAGCGTAGGACCGCCGGCGCCGCTCATTGCGCCGCCGACAGCAGCGAGGCGCGCGAGAAGCCCCGCCGGATCGGCAGTGCCGCCACCGGCCAGCCTCTGCTCAATCTGCGCTCGCGCATCGACGATGCGCTCGACGTCGGGCATTGCGATGTGGACGGCCTGCTCGATCGCCGCATCAAGGCGCTTCTCATCGGCGCGCAGGCGCAGCAGGTCGAATCCGTTCACGCCGATGTGAAGGCCGAGTGCTGCAAGCGCAAGAAATGCGGCGATGCGCCAGCGCTGCCATTCCGCGCCCCAGCCGGAGCGCCGGGCAAAGTCGCCTTGCAGCAGTGACAAGGCGTCGCCGCGCACGCTGCCCGAGGCAAGCAACGGCAACGCGCCGTCGGGCAGGAGCTGCAGGTCGAGGCTGCCGGTCACTTCGCGCAGCGCTTCGATCATTTCACGCGAATGCTGCCAGTCTTGCTGCGACACATAGAGCTGGACATGGCGGTCCTCGCCTTCCAGGCCCGCGAGCGTGAATGCCTCGGTCAGCGGCTCGGCGTCGAGCGCCACCGGCAACATGCCGGGCGCGCGCACCAGCAGCTGGCCGGAATCGATGACGGCGACCATCTTGCCGGGGTTGTCCGGAACGCAAAGCGGTTCGGGAATGAGGGCCTCCGGATCGAGCCCGGCCGCCTTGAGCGCGGCCATCCAGCCGCGCAACTCGTCGCGCCGCACCGCGGCGACCAATGTGCGGCCGCCAGCGTCGGTGCGACCGACGGCGAAGTGAAACTGCTCGACTTCTCCGGCCAGCAGTTCTTCCATGGCATAAGGCACGACCTGCGCAATGCGCGCGCCGCCTTTCACGGGCAACTCGGGCTGCGCGAAAGTCACGCTGGCACCCGGCGCTATGACCACGAGTCTGCGTTCAGCCGCGATCGGTGCCGCGTCCGCGAGCCCTCCGACGGACACCGGACCGACGCGTCCGCCATCGGTATCCGTGATGATCCAGGACACGGGGTTCGCCATCCGCAGCACGAGAAATTGACTCATTGCCTCACTCGGCGCCAGTTGAACGCAGGACGGTCCGGCCGCCGCCCGCGCTGTTTCGCTCGATCAGACTGTACAGCGTGAGTTCAGAGGTGCCAATACTGACGGCTGTTATGGCGCGGAACCAGTTCGAAGATTCGGAAATTGTCGGTTCCAGGGCGTGGAACTCGTCCGCGCCGAGCGTCGCACGCAGGTCCTCGATGGTCGGAAAGCAGCCGCTTCGCCGGTTGGCAAGCAGCGAATCAGCGTCGCCGAAATCGGTCCGGCCTTCGACCAGTGCCGCAAGCACTGGAGCCGATGCCGTGCAGATATTGATGTTCGTTCCGAGCGGCAATGCAGCCACATAGGGACGGATGCGCAGATATTCCTCCAGTGTCATGCCGGGTAGCGCCATCAGTTCGCTGATCGACGTCACCGGGCCGTTGGCTGCCAGGTAGGGCGGATTCTGCGAAAGATAGTTGCCATCCTCCGCGCCATCGGGAAATCCCGGCACCGTGTCGGAATCCAGCCAGTCTGCCGCAATCCGCGCCCAGCGCCTGTCCGCGCCAGAATTCTGGAGCAGCCGTTCGAAGCGCGCGACCGCGACCTCGCTGACCTTGCCATCGTCGGTGAGCAGGCTGTTGAGGTTGAATCGCCCCTGCATGTCCTCCAGCGCACCGCGCACCGCGCCGCCGTCCACCGGCAGCGGAGGAATAGGCTGCGCCCAGTTCTCGCCGAGATGATCTGTCTGTGTGTCCTCGCGGTCCTTGCGCAGCACCTCGATCGCCCAGGCCTCGGCGCCGAGCGCGACATTCCAGGCCTGGTCCAGCGCGATCAGCCCCGCGGTTCGCCGCTGGTCGAGTGACGCGCGCGTGCCGATGCGCACCGCGAGCACGGTTGCGATCGCGACCATCACGATCGCCATGATCAAGGCAACGCCTCGCTGCTTCATCCGGGGACCTCAATGAGGCGTTTCAGTTCGCCATAGTCGGTCAGAACGATCGTGATCTCGACGGCCATAGGGCGCGACCTGAATCCGGTGTCGCCCGGGCTCCCGAGCGGCGGCCACTGGGTGACCCATTCGCGGCCCGAATTCATGTAACGGATCTCGATGCGTTCCACCTGGTTCAGCAGCCGGCGCGTGACCGGAACATTGGCAAGTGTCGGGTCGGTGACATTCCAGTAATCACGAATCAGCGTGCGTTCCTCGAGGCGGTAGCTGACCCGCTGCACCGTGCCGCGGGGCGCGCCGGCGCCATTCGGCCAGCCCGCGCGTGAGAGCTCGACCAGCGTCACTGCATTCGGGTCGCGCCGGAGCGCGGCGCGGAAGCCGTCGCCGATCGGCTCGCGAATCGGTCGCGGCGCCAATGTGCGGAAATCACCGGTCAGGAGATTCATCGCGAGCTGGACCTCTTTCAGGCGGTCCATGTGGCCGCCGGCATTCTCGACTGAAACCCGCGCCTCGCTGACCGAGCGATAGGCCATTACGCTGATGATCGCGAGAATGGCGATGGCAACCAGGATTTCGAGCAGAGTGAATCCCCGGTTGCGATTCATGGCTCTTCCCCGTCGTCAGGAGCCGGAGCGCCCCTGTTCCAGGGTGTCGAGGAAGGCCCGGCAGCGGTCGCGGTAGCGCCGACGAAGCCGGCGAGGCTGACAAGCGCGGAATCCTCGGCATCGCCATCGCGGCGCACCTGCATGTCGATGCGCCTGAGTCCCTCTACCGGCGTCTGCGAAACAGTCGCGATCCAGTGCCAGCGCCGGCCGGCGTAGTCGACATCACCCTCGGTCTTGTCCACCGAGGGGTACTCCCCGGAGAGGCGGATTTCGGTGATCTTGTTGTCCGCGATCCAGGACGCCAGGCTGCGGTCGCGCAGGTAGCCGATGTTCGCGGCGGTGTCGCCAATCGCCTTGAAGACGGCGAACATGCCCAGCGCGACGATCGCGAGCGCGACGACGACTTCGATCAGCGTGAAGCCGCCTGGCCTGCTACTCGGGTTCATGACGCTCGATTTCGATCAAGCCATCGACGCCGCCGATCAGCGTGACACGCCGCCCGGTGTCCGGACGCGCGAGTGTCAGGCGGTAGGGGGTGACGTCCCCGCTGCCATAGGCCATTAGCTGGGGCATTCGCGCCTCGAGGTTTGCCGGCTTGCGCAACAGGACGAGCCTGCCTTCTATTTCGAGCTCGAATGCGAGGCCGGGCGGCAATTCCCGCGGGCGCAGCCACTGATCATCGCCGACATCGGTCCAGCGCTGCTCGAAGCCGTCGAAGCGCAGGAACTCGTAGCCCGCGCCCTCGATCCGCAGGCCATAGTCGCGTCCTTCAAGCTGGGCCTGCTCCTGCAGCAACGCTATCGTATCGGTCAGGCGTTCGGTCTCGAGCTCCATCTCGCGGTCGTCGCCGAGCACGCCAATCGACAATGTCGCGACGGCAGCGAGGATCGCGATGATGACGACGACGACCAGTATCTCGATCAGCGTGAATCCGCGCTGGTCGCCGCGGCGGCGGATTGCTGCGATCGTCACGACCGGCTCAGGCCGTCAATCGATATTCCAGTTGCCGAGATCCGCATCCGCGCCTTCGCCACCGGGCTGGCCGTCCGCGCCGAGTGTGTAGAGGTCATAGGTGCCGCCCCTGGTCCCCGGCTGCAGATAGACATACTCATTGCCCCATTGATCCTTCGGCACGGTCTTCGACCGCAGATAGCCCTGTGGCCTCCAGTTGCGAACCGAGGGGTCATCCGGCTTTTTGACCAGCGCCTCGAGGCCCTGTTCGGTTGACGGGTAACGGAAGTTATCCATCTGGTACATGTCGAGCGCAGTGCCAAGCGAACGGATATCGAGTTTCGTTGCCTTGATCCGCGCTTCGTCCACTTGGCCTAGAATCTGGGGTGCGATCAGGGCGCCAAGGATCGCAATGATCACGAGCACGACCATGATCTCGATCAGCGTGAATCCTGATTCGCGACGGAAAACCTGGCGCACTGATTACTCCTGCCCCGGGCGCGAGGCGCGACCTGGAAAGCAATCAATGATAACAGAGCGACCCCCCGGCACCCGGCGGCGAGGGCCGCCTTGTGATGCCGCGCTCAACCTATAATCTGCAGGTCGGGGAGGCCGGGAGAGCAAGTCTTGAAACTGGGGATGATGTTTCCGGGGCAGGGATCCCAGTCGGTCGGCATGCTCGCGGCATTGGGCGATGTCGAGCCAGTGGTTGGCGCCACCTTTGCGGAAGCGTCAGAAGTCCTCGGATATGACCTGTGGCGGCTTTGCCAGCAGGGCCCGGAAGAGCGGCTTTCCGAGACGGAACGTACGCAGCCCGCGATGCTTGCGGCAGGCGTTGCGGTCTGGCGGGCCTGGAAACAGCATGGCGGTCGGACGCCCGAAATGATGGCCGGGCACAGCCTGGGCGAGTACAGCGCACTGGTCTGTGCCGGCGCTATCGATTTCCGCGATGCGACGGAACTCGTGCGCCTGCGCGGACAGGCCATGCAACGCGCGGTGCCCGCGGGCAGCGGCGCGATGGCGGCGATTCTCGGCCTGGACGACGCCGTGATCGAGGCGGTCTGCGTCGAATCGGCGCAGGGCGAAGTCGTCCAGCCGGTCAACTACAATTCGCCCGGCCAGCTGGTCATCGCGGGCAATGCCACGGCGGTCGCGCGGGCCATCGAGAACTGCAAGTCGCGTGGGGCCAAACGAGCTGTCCTGCTGCCGGTTTCCGTCCCTTCGCACAGTGCGCTGATGAAACCCGCGGCAGAAGAGATGCGCGGGCGGTTGCAGGTCCTCGCCGTGCAGACGCCAGGATTTCGTGTCTATGCATTCGACGGCGGCCTGTATGACTCGCCGGCCGCGATCCGGGACGGCTTGTACCGCCAGTTGTTCAATCCGGTCCGCTGGTCGGCTATTGTCGGCGCGATGATTGCTGCCGGTGCACGGCAGCTGATCGAATGCGGGCCGGGAAAGGTGCTTGCCGGGCTCGCGCGACGCGCGCCGGGCGGTCGCGATCTTGCGATCAACGCGATCGACGGAGCGGATTCATTGCAGGTCGCATTGACTGCGGCCAGCGGGAGCGGCAACCGATGACGACACAGACACTCGCGGGCGAAATCGCACTGGTGACGGGCGCCTCGCGCGGCATTGGCCAAGCGATCGCGCTCGGCCTCGGCGCGCAGGGTGCGAAAGTCATCGGTACGGCGACTGGCGCTACCGGGGTCGCGGCAATCGACTCGATGCTGGCCGACGCTGGCATCAGCGGGCGCGGCATCGCGCTCGACGTTGCAGACGGCGCTGGCACCGATGCCGCAATTGCGGACATCGAGGGTCGTGAGGGTGCGATCACCATCCTGGTAAACAATGCTGGCATCACGCGCGATACGCTGCTGCTGCGCATGAAATCGGAGGACTGGGACACCGTGATCGACACCAATCTCGGTTCGGTGTTCCGTCTCAGCAAGGCGGTACTGCGTGGCATGATGAAGGCGCGCAAGGGGCGCATCGTCAACATCGCCTCGGTGGTGGCGATGATCGGCAATCCGGGCCAGGCAAACTACTGCGCCTCAAAGGCCGGCATCGGTGGGTTCACGCGCTCGATGGCGCGCGAAGTCGCCTCGCGCGGCATCACCGTGAATGTCGTGGCGCCGGGCTTCGTCGATACCGACATGACCCGTGCCCTGAGCGAAGAGCAGCGCGCGTCGCTGGCGGCCCAGATTCCCCTTGGCCGCCTCGGCCAGGCTTCCGACATCGCCGCGGCGGTCTGCTTCCTGGCTTCGCCGGCGGCCGCATGGATCACCGGGGAGACCATCCACGTCAATGGCGGGATGTACATGTCCTGAATGATTTCCGGCGCTTACGTTCGCAAAAAAGGCGTTCAGAAACAGCGCACAAGAAAGGTTTCTGGTAGCCAGTGGGGGGTCCGTGGCATAGAATGGCGACCCCCGGCCGGCCCGAACGCCGCCAAGGGCACCACTAGCCAAGGGAAAAGAAAACGATGAGCACAGTCGAAGAACGGGTGAAGAAGATCGTCGCCGAGCAGCTCGGCGTGAAAGACGAGGAAGTGACGAGCGATGCGTCATTCGTCGACGATCTGGGTGCCGATTCCCTGGACACGGTCGAGCTCGTGATGGCGCTCGAGGAAGAGTTCGAGACCGAGATACCAGACGAGGATGCCGAGAAGATCACCACGGTGCAGCAGGCGATCGACTACATCGTCCAGCACCAGTCCAAGACCTGAGGCCATGCCTGCTCCAGCCCCGGCCCCACGGCCGGGGTCCATTGCGTCTGGCCAGCACCGGCAGGCAGGGGAAATCTCTTGAGCAAGCGTCGCGTGGTCGTCACCGGGCTCGGCATGGTGTCGCCGCTCGGCTGTTCCGTTGCAGAAAGCTGGACGGCCTGCCTTGCCGGCAAGAGCGGGATCGGCCCGATCACGCGTTTCGACACGACCGGTTTTCCTGCGAACTTCGCCGGCAGTATCCCGGACTTCGATGCATCAAGATTCATGGCTGCCAAGGAAGCGCGGCGCATGGACCTGTTCATGCAATACGGTGTGGCTGCCGGCGTGCAGGCGATTGCCGATTCGGGTCTTGAGGTTACGGACGCGAATCGTGCCCGCATCGGTCTTGTTTTCGGTGCGGGTATCGGCGGGCTCGCGACCATCGAAGAGAATCACAGTCGTTATCTCGAGACCAGGACATCGAAGAAGATTTCACCGTTCTATATTCCGGCCAGCATCGTGAACATGATTTCGGGTCACTTGTCGATCATGTATGGCGTGACCGGACCGAATCTCGCGCTGGTCACGGCTTGCACGACTTCGACGCACAGCATCGGCATCGGCATGCGCACGATCCAGTATGGCGACGCAGACGTCATCGTCGCAGGAGGCGCCGAGATGGCGCAGACGCCGACGGCGGTCGGCGGTTTCTGCCAGGCGCGCGCGCTGTCGACCCGCAATGATGACCCGCAGCGAGCCAGCCGGCCCTGGGATCGCGATCGCGATGGCTTCGTGATGGGTGACGGGGCGGGAGCTGTCGTGCTCGAGGAATACGGGCACGCAATGGCGCGTCGGGCCACTATCCATGCCGAGCTCATCGGCTTCGGCATGAGCGGGGATGCATTTCACATCACCGCGCCGCCGGAAAATGGCGCCGGCGCGTGCCTGTCGATGGTCAACGCGCTGCGTGATGCCCGCGTCAACGCCGACGCGGTGCAGTACGTCAATGCGCACGCGACCTCGACATTGCTCGGCGATATCGCCGAGACGACCGCGATCAAGGATGCATTTGGCGCGCATGCCGCGCGGCTTGCGGTCAGCTCGACGAAATCGATGACCGGGCACCTGCTGGGCGCAGCGGGCGCGGTCGAAGCAATTTTCGGCATCCTCGCGATACGCGACCAGGTCGCTCCGCCGACCATCAATCTCGACAATCCCGGCGAGGGCTGCGATCTCGACTACGTGCCGAACACCGCCAGGCGCATGAAGATCACCACGATCGTGAGCAATTCCTTCGGCTTCGGCGGAACCAACGGCACGCTGGTTTTTCGCGCGCTCAGCT
>JAOUGR010000285.1 GCA_029857655.1 Gammaproteobacteria bacterium
CAGCGCCGATATCCTGTTCCCGCCGGAGCCCAGCACGGCGCTTGGCGCCGAGCCTTTGACAACGATCGTATTCAGCAATCCTATTGGGTCGCCCGTATCTTTCACGCCGACACGCTGCACCGGCACCGTGGCGCTGGACGGAAACGGCGAGCGGACGATCCTGGAAGTTCTGACCGTTCCGACCTACGTGACTGATGTTGTGCCCGGTGGGGACAAGGACTGGGCGTGCATCCTGGACAACGTGCAGGAATACATCGGCGCCAACCAGATGCAGATCCGCCAGACGATCCTCTTCTGGGGCGATATCGAGATCAAGCGCCAGTAGACAAAAAGTCGGCCGATGCCGGCCGACTGACCTTGCGCTTGCTCGGCGGCGTCAAGGGGCGCCGACCGACAGCTTGCCTTCGCCGAGCAGCCGTCCCCCGGAGCGCAGCTGCAGTTGAATCGGCGCCGCGCGGGAAAAATCCAGCACGTAGGCCTGTATCCCTGTTGCCGACTGGACCGTGACCTGGCCGCTCGCGGCAGCCAGATGCGCGTCAGCGGGCTTGCCGACAAAGGTCGTCGTCGCCGGGTCGAACTTGGCGATGACCTCGCAGGGAATCGTCGCCGACAGGTTCAGTTCGAGCCTGAGTCCCTCGCCAATGCGCCGGAGCGAGGCGCTGGCTTCGATACCTTCCGCCCGGATGGACCAATGATCCTGCGGGGCGATGGCCCCCGGCCCACCGGCCGCAGCCATTGATCCCTGCAGGTCCGCCCCCGGCGCACTGCCATCGCGCAGAAGGTAGCCAATGCCCACGATCAACAGTCCGCCCAGGATGGCCGCGGCCACGCGGTAAGGCGGCCAGCCGTATTGCCGACGCCCGGAAGCGCCCGGGCGGTCGGACATTGATGGTCCTCCAGCAAGAATTGCCGCTCGCAGGCTGGAGGGCGGCTCCGTCTGCGGGATGTCATGCAGCAGCTGGTCCAGCCGCCCGAACTGGTCGCGCAGGCGTCGGGCCTCGGGATCCTGCAGCACCAGGCGCGCCAGCTCAGCCCGCCCGGCGGCCGACAATTCACCGTCGAGGTCGGACTGGATCAGTTCGTTTAGCCGGGTACTGTCCATCGTCACAGCGCCCCGCGCGAGACCAGTTGGTCTTTCAGTTGCTGGCGCGCTTCATACAGCCGCGATTTGACCGTGCTGGCCTCGATTCCGAGGATCTGTCCCATATCCTCGTAGCTGCGGTCGACGAAGTACCTGAGCACGATTACCGCCCGGTGCTCCGGCTTGAGCTTCTGGACGGCATCCAGCACCGCATCGCGCAGCTGCCCCTCAGCCAGTAATTCGGTCGGCCCCGCGTCATCCGCGGCAAGCTGCTCATCAACCTGCCCCGCATTGCGGCCGCGCACCCGCAGGATGTTCAGCGACTCGTTGATCGCCATCCGGTAGATCCAGCTGTAGAACTTGAATCGGGGGTCATAGCTAGAAAGATTCTGGTAGGCCTTCAGGAATACGGTCTGGGCAACGTCGCGGGCATCTTCCGGGTTGCGGAGCATGCGCACCGCAACGTTGAACACCGGCTTTTCATACTGTTCGACGAGTGCGGCAAACGCCTGCGGATCGCCCGCCAGGCAGTCCCGGACCCTCGCCGCGTCGATTTCCTCACTCATGATAACTACACGTCAGGGCTCGGAAAGTTGGCAGGGCTGGACGCCGGCCGCCGGCCCGTTGCCGCTCCGCGGTGCGGGAATCCCGTACCATCCACCCGGTGGTGAGCGGCGAGCGCCGGCTTCGTGGGCCACTCTAGCGTCGGTTCGGAGCGTGCGACAAGCACGGCGCGGCCCGGCGACGATGCCGTCGGTTGGAATCAATGGGGCGTCGCAATACGTGACAGCGATGACATTCCTGCAGGCTGCCGGGCTCGCGATGATCCCCTCGCTGGTGTGGGGGTGGTTTTTCGTCTCCCGCAACCCCGAATCGCGCCAGCTGGTAATCGTCACCTTTCTGATGGGCAACCTGGCCGTAGTGCCGCTGCTCTTGTTCATGGCCGGGCTTGGAATCCAGCTCCAAAGCCACGAGGCAGCAGCGGTCCAGCGCGCCGGCCAGGGCGCCGGGCAACAGGCGCTCGGCATGTTGGCCTTTCTGATTGGAGTGGCGCTTGTGCTGTTCGGCGTCATCAGGCTGTTTCACCTGATCTCAAAACGGGTTACCCAACACGGGCTGCGCCTTGGCGCGCTGCTGCTGGCCGCGCTCTTGCTGCTGGCGGCAACTCTCAGCTACGACCAGCTGCGAGATAATCTTGGCCCGTTGGGCGCGCCGCTGGCCGACCTGTTCCATTTCCTGGTGATTTTTTCTCTGTTCATGTTTCTGCTGGAGCGGCTCTCCGCCAGGACCGTCGCCAACGTCATGGTTGCGGCGCTTGCCGCAGTGCTGGTCCTGGTGGTGGTCAATGCCGACGCCCGGCTGGCAACCGGCAGTGAGGCGGAGCTGAGCTCGATCTCCACGATCTTCAGCTTGCCGTTCCTGCTCAAGGTCGTTGAGCAAGACACGCTGATGCTGCAGATCCTGAATTTCATGCAAGTTTACCTGAGCTTCGCAGTGGTGGCGGTCAGCACGCTGCTGGTCATTGCATTGGTCCATGTAATCTACCTGCTTCACGAGAACCGGTGGGTCAAGCTGGTGCACAACGCCTCGCTCGCGTTCTTTTCGCTGCCGTTCCTGGCATGGGCGATAGCAACCGTCAGTCCCGACTCGCCGCTGGCCAGCGCGCATCATTCGGCGCCTGTGGCCGTCGAGATCGCCTGGTACGCCAATGCCATTCTGTTGGCCGCGCTCTCGGCCTGGTCGCTCATCGAATTTACCCGCCAGTCCGGTGCGGCAGCCCTCGGCCTGTTCAACGGGCTTTACGAGGAGCCGCTGAACTTCCTCGGCGTCGGGCTGTTCCTGACGGTATTCGTCGCCGTATTTCACTGGTTCGGGCTTCCCGTCATGGCTTTCAGCCTGATTTTTCTGGCCTTTGCCGAGGAGTATTCCAAGCACCTGATCGTTCGCTTCACCGACGATGACAGTATCCAGTCGATCGACGATGCGATCGAGTTTTCCATCATCGTCGGCTTGGCCTTTGCCTTTGCCGAAAACGTACTCCTGTATTTCCCGCGGCTGCTCGCCGAGCAGGACATCCCGGCGTTGCTGTTCCGCTCGGTCCTGACGGTGCTCATGCACGCCGTCGCTTCGGGAATCTTCGGCTACTTCTACGGGCTGGCGCATTTCTCCACCGAGGAAGTGCGAAACAACCACGCCGGCAGGGGTCGCGTGTACCGGCTGCTGCATCGGGTTTTCCTGTTTCACCGCGAACGCCTTTACCACGAAGCAAAGATGTTCGAGGGGCTCGTCATCGCCGGCGCTTACCACGCGGCCTACAATCTTGCGGCGAGCCAGGGCCGGATCGGCATCATGTTGGGCCTAGTCGGCGGCGGCTGCGCGTTCCTTTATTACGTGCTG
>JAOUGR010000286.1 GCA_029857655.1 Gammaproteobacteria bacterium
GATCGTCAATGCGGCGAATCGCAGCCGGCTGGGGCGTCGCATCCTGGATCGCACACTCGGCGTGCACCCCGACGCCCCGCTGCCCGAGTATCACAGCGAGAGCTTCCGCAAGCGCGAGGCGCGGCGGCCGAAGCCCGGCCTGGTCGCGATACCGACGTCGAGGACGACCGGCAAGGTCGCGCTCTTCACGACCTGCTACTGCAACCGTAACGAACCCGACATCCTCAGCGACCTGGTGGCGGTGCTGGAGCACAACGGGATCCCGGTCGTGCTGGCGGAGCACGAGCGCTGCTGCGGCATGCCCAAGCTCGAGCTCGGCGACCTGGCGGCCGTCGCGGCGCTGAAGCAGCAGAACATCCCCGCACTCGCCGCACTGGTTGCCTCAGGTCACGACATCCTTGCGCCGGTCCCTTCCTGCGTCCTGATGTTCAAGCGCGAATTGCCATCGATGTTTCCGGACGACCCGGATGTCAGGCGGGTCGCGGAGCAAACCTTCGATCCCTTCGAATACCTGATGCTGCGGCACGCCGAAAACCGGCTCGCCACTGATTTCCGCTCGAGTCTGGGCAAGGTCGCGTATCACGTGCCCTGTCACCTGCGGGTGCAGAACATCGGCCTGAAGACACGCGACGTATTGAACCTGGTGCCGGACACGACATTGACGACCATCGAACGCTGCTCCGGTCATGACGGCACCTATGCGGTCAAGAGCGAGTTTCATGAGATCTCGATGAAAATCGCGCGCCCGGTAGTGCAGCGGATCGAGGCCGCGGCGGCCGACCATTTCGCGAGTGACTGCCCGATGGCCGGACGGCAGGTTGGCGCGGGTCTCGGCAGCGGGCGTCTGCCAGTGCACCCGATTCGATTGCTGAGGCAGGCCTATGGCATCTGAGGACGGTGGATTGATCAAGGGCACCTCGACCGGCGCGCTGAACGAAGCGGACCTCATGAGTCTCGAACAGTATGCGAAAAATCGCGAAGCGTTTCGCACGCGCGTGATCGAGCACAAGCGCGCGCGCACGGTGCCGGTCGGTCCCAACATGACGTGGTTGTTCGAGGACCGCCTGACGATTCAGTACCAGGTGCAGGAAATGCTCCGCATCGAGCGCATCTTCGAGCCGCGCGGCATCCGCGACGAACTCGACGCCTACAATCCTCTGATTCCAGACGGAGGAAACTGGAAGGCGACCATGATGATCGAATATCCCGATGCCGCCGAGCGCGCGCCGGCGCTCGCCCGCCTGCGTGCTGTCGAGGACCACTGTTTTGTCGAGATTGCAGGCGAGGGCCGCGTGTACGCGGTCGCTGACGAGGACCTCGAGCGCGAGAACGACGAAAAGACCTCTGCCGTGCACTGGCTGAGATTCGAACTGACGCCGGCCATGCGCGTAGCAATCCGCAATGGCGCCGCTGTCACTGCAGGCACCGACCACCCCGCTTACCGCCACGAGAGCAAGCTGGCAGCGGAAAGCGCGGCTGCCCTGGCCTGCGATCTGGGTTGAGACGAGAGCGCAGGCCGGCATCCGCGGCTGCTAGAATCGCCGCGCCGGCGGCGCCTCGCGCCGCGCCATGCGCAGGTCGGGATGAGCCAGTCGTACAACGCTTCGGATATCGAGGTCCTGACGGGTCTCGAACCGGTTCGCCGCCGGCCGGGCATGTACACGGACACCCGCAATCCGAATCACCTGGTGCACGAGGTCGTCGACAACAGCGTCGACGAGGCGCTCGGCGGTCATTGCCGCAACATCTCGATCATCGCGCACAGCGACGGCTCGGTTACGGTCGACGATGACGGCCGCGGCATGCCGGTCGACATCCATCCCAAGGAAAAGGTCAGCGGCGTCGAGCTGATCCTGACGCGCCTGCACGCTGGCGGAAAGTTTTCCGGAAGCAGCTACGAGTCGGCCGGCGGCCTGCACGGGGTCGGCGTGTCGATCGTCAATGCCCTGTCCAAGCACCTCGAGTGCAACGTGCGGCGCGACGGAAAGGAATGGAACATCGGGTTCAGGGACGGCAAGGTAGTCTCGAAACTCGAAGCTGTCGGTCCTGCCAAGCGCGGCCACACCGGTACGACGGTGCGATTCTGGCCGGACCCCGGGTTTTTCGACTCGCCGAATTTCTCGGTGCCGCGACTGAAGCATGTGCTGAAAGCCAAGGCTGTGTTGTGCCCGGGACTGAGGGTCAAGCTGCAGGTCGAAGCGACCGGCGAGAGCGACGAGTGGTTCTTTACCGGCAATCTAGGCGAGTACCTGATCGAACAGCTGGGCACCGATCCGCGTCTGCCGGACGAGCCATTCACGGGCCATTTCAAGGGCGGGCATGAGGTAGCCGACTGGGCCTTCTGCTGGGCGCCGGAGACTGAGGAATCCGTCGCCGAGAGCTACGTGAACCTGATACCGACGCCATCGGGCGGCACGCACGTCAATGGACTCCGGGCCGGCGCGACCGACGCTGTGCGCGAGTTCTGCGAGTTCCGCAATCTGGTGCCACGCGGCCTGAAACTTGCGCCCGAGGACGTGTGGCAGCACGTTGCATTCGTGCTTTCGGTGCGGATGCAGAATCCGCAGTTCGCCGGGCAGATCAAGGAAAAGCTGTCGTCGCGTGAGTCCGCGGCATTCGTCTCCGGTGTCGTCAAGGACGCATTTGCGTTGTGGCTGAACCAGCATCCGGAGGCCGGAGAGAAGATCGCGCAATTCGCGATCGCCAACGCACTCGAGCGCACTCGCGCGGCGCAGCGCGTGACGCGCAAGCGGATCGTCAGCGGACCGGCATTGCCCGGCAAGCTTGCCGATTGCACGTTGCAGCAGCCCGAGCGCTGCGAACTGTTCCTGGTGGAAGGCGATTCGGCCGGCGGTTCGGCAAAACAGGCGCGCGACCGCGAATTCCAGGCGGTGATGCCGCTCAGGGGCAAGATCCTGAACACCTGGGAGGTCGACGCCGCCGATATCCTTTCGTCGCAGGAAGTCCATGACATCGCGACGGCACTCGGCGTTGATCCCGGGTCGAACGATCTGGCCGGGCTCCGCTACCACAAGATCTGCATCCTGGCGGACGCCGACTCCGACGGTGCGCACATCGCGACATTGCTCTGTGCCCTGTTCCTCAGGCATTTTCGCCCGCTGGTGATCTCCGGGCATGTCTATGTCGCGATGCCGCCCTTGTTTCGCATCGACATCGGCAAGAATCTTTTTTATGCACTCGGCGAGTACGAGAAAGACGGCATTCTCGACCGCATCCAGGCCGAGGGCCTGCGCGGCAAGCCGGTCATCACGCGCTTCAAGGGTCTTGGCGAAATGAGCGCGCTGCAGCTGCGTGAAACGACCATGGCCCCGGAAACGCGCCGGCTGGTGCAGCTGACAATCGACGCAAAGGATGACGCCGACAAGCTGATGGATATGCTGCTTGCGAAGAAGCGCGCTGCGGACCGGCGTGAATGGCTCGAGAGCAAGGGCAACCTGGCGGGC
>JAOUGR010000287.1 GCA_029857655.1 Gammaproteobacteria bacterium
GCGGCGCAGGATCGGCGACAGGTAGGCATCGACGACCGTGGTGTCGCCGCGGCCGATCAGCTTCATCAGAGGACTGGTGAGGTGCGAGACGGAGATCTGGGTGAAGCCGACTTCCTTCGCGAGCGCCGCGACGCGCGCCTCATGCTGGGTATAGCGGTACCCGTGCATGAAGACGATGGCGATCGAGCGGAAGCCGTTGCGATAGGCCTTCTCCAGATCGGCGCGTGCGAGCGCCTCGTCTAGCGCCAGGAGGACTTCGCCGCGCGCGCCGATCCGCTCTTGAACTTCGACCACGTCCGCATACAACAATTCCGGGAGGACAATGTTCCTCTCAAAGATCTTGGGACGATTTTGGTAGGCAATGCGAAGCGCGTCCTTAAACCCGCGAGTGATGAAGAGGACGGTTCGATCCCCCTTCCGCTCCAGCAAAGCATTCGTCGCAACGGTGGTCCCCATCTTCACCGCTTCGATTTTGTCTCCCGGGATGCGCGCATCCGGAGCCAGATCCAGCAGGTGCCGGATACCGGCGAGCGCCGCGTCCTTGTAGCGCTCCGGGTTCTCCGAGAGCAGCTTGTGCGCGACCAGGGCGCCGTCGGGACGGCGCCCGACGATGTCGGTGAACGTGCCGCCGCGGTCGATCCAGAACTGCCAGGCCATCAGAGCACGATCTCGCGCGCGGCGCCGCGCACATCCATTTCATAGTCGAGGCCGACGATCGGTGGGCGCGCGAAGTGCCAGGCGAGCCCGCCCGCCGCCGCGCCGCGGCGCACGATTTCAGCTTCAACCAGGGGGCCGATGTCGTGCACCGTGTAGGCCTGCGTAGAGATCGCGTCCTTCCAGGAAAAGCCGAGCGCCGCGAGCCGCCGTTCCATTTCCGCGACTACATAGCGCACCTTCTCTCGCAGGCCCTCGATCGAAGTATCGCCGCGGCGCACGATGAAATCGTGGTAGTTGGCCTTGCCGTCGGGCGCTTCGCCGCCGCCGGCGACGATGAACGATCCGCGCGCGCCCTGGCCGGCCGGCACCGTGTAGGAGAAGGCATACAGCGACGGCGCGGCCGGCGGCTCGAACGGTGGGCACACATTTGTGCGCGCGACCGGGTTGACGCCGTCCTTGTAGATGCCCCAGCGCTCGAGCGTTCCCGCGTAGACCTTGTTGAACTCGAGAAAGCCCTGCTCGGTAAAAGGCGCGGGCGAGCGCAGCTCGCAGGCGCAGAACGCGGTCAGCGGCCGATCGACGGACCTCAGGTGCGCTTCGACCGCCTTGAAGCCCTGCGCCAGTGCGAGCGGTTGCGCGAGCCTCGCGCGCACGATCTCGAAGCCCGGCTCCGCGGCGACCCCGCCCGAGTACTGGAACACCGCCTTGATGAAGCGGTAGCCGCCTTCGCGGAACACGGGCAGTCGCGACATGCTGGATTCTCCTGGCACCAAAGTCAGATCACACCCAGATACGCCTCGCGAATCGCGGGGTCGTTGGCCAGCGCGGCGCTTGGGCCGGAGCGGGTCACGCGGCCAGTGTCCATCACAAACGCGCTGCTCGCCAACTCGAGTGCGATCGCCACGTCCTGCTCGACCACCATGATGGTGAGGCCCTCGCGGTTGAGGGCGCGCAGGCGCTCGCACAGCTCGTCGACGACCAGCGGCGCGAGGCCGAGCGAGAGCTCGTCGATCAGCAGCAGGCGCGGCCGGCCCATCAGGCCACGGGCGATGGCGCACATCTGCTGCTCGCCCCCGGACAGCGTGCCCCCATCCTGCGTCGCGCGCTGGCGCAGGATCGGAAACATCGTGAAAACCTTCTCCAGATCCGCCTCGATCGCCGCCCTGCCGTCGCGGCGCAGGTACGCACCCATCAGCAGATTGTCGCGCACACTCATCGCCGAAAACAGGCGCCGCCCTTCGGGCACGTGGGCAATGCCCGCAGCGAGCACCGCTTCGGGGCTCGCGCTGGCGAGCGGCTGACCGTCGAAGGCGATCGCGCCCGCGCGCGCCGCCACCAACCCGGAAATCGCGCGCATCAGTGTCGTCTTGCCGGCGCCGTTCGAGCCCACCAGGCACGAGATTTCGCCGCGCGGCACTTGGAGTGCGACGCCCCAGAGCACCTGCACGTCGCCGTAGCCGGCGTCGAGCCCGGCGATGCGCAGCAGCGGCTCAGCCATGGGCCCCCGCCTGCGCCTTGGCGTAGCGCTTGCCGAGATAGGCCTGGATCACGCGCGGATCCTCGATGATTGCCTGCGGCGCGCCGGCGGCGATCAATTCCCCGTGATGCAGCACCGCGATGCGCGAGCACAGCGACAGCACCACTTTCATGAGGTGTTCGATGATCAGCACCGTGACGCCGCGCGCCGCAATGGCGCGGATCAGCCCGAGCGCCTGGTCGACCTCGGCTGCGTTCAGCCCCGCGTTCACTTCGTCGAGCAGGAGGAGCTTCGGCCGCATCGCCAGGCCCTTGGCGAACTCCAGGCGCTTGCGCATCGCGAGCGTCAATGCCGCCGCGCTCTTGCCGGCAACGTCATCCAGCCCGACGAAGCGCAGGTGCTGCGTCGCTTCCTCGCGCGCTTGCTCGCCGTAGCGCAAACCGCCGGCGAACATCGCTGCCGCGGCAACATTGTCGAGCACCGTCATGCCGGGAAACGGCTGCACGATCTGGAAGGTGCGCGCGATGCCGCGCCGCGCCGCCTGATACGGGCGCAGCCGCGTGATGTCCTCGCCCGCGAAGCGCACGCTGCCGGCGCTCGCCGGGTGCACGCCGGTGATGACGTTGACCAGCGTGGTCTTGCCGGCGCCATTCGGGCCGATCAGGCCCAGCACCTCGCCCTGCGCCACCGACAGCGTCACGTCGGCAACCGCGCGCAGGCCACCGAACTGGCGCGTCACGCCCACAAGCTCGAGCAGCGCGCTCACGGCAGCCGCGCGCGGCGCCCGAAGCGCTGCGACAGCGAGATCAGCCCCCGCGGCAGGAACAGCACCAGCACCACGATCATCAGCCCGAGCACGCCCGTGTGCACCTCGAGGTAATTGCGCCACACCAGCTCTTCGAGGGACAGAAACGCAGCCGCGCCGAGCAGCGGCCCGAATATCGAGCCGGCGCCGCCGAGCAGCACCATCACGATCGCCTTCACCGAGTAGAGCACGTCGAACACGTCGGGAGGTTCGATGTAATACACCCAGGAGGCGTACACCGCGCCGGCCACGCCGACGAACACGCCCGAGAGCATGAAAGCGCTCACCTTGTACATCGTCGTGTCGACGCCGAGCATGTCGGCCGCGGATTCGTTCTGCTGGATGCAGCGCAGCCCGAATCCGAGCTTGGAGTTGGCCGTGATCAGCATTGCCGCGAAGGTCGCCGCGGCCAGCAGCAGCATGGCGTAGAAGAAAAAGCGCGCTTGCGATTGCACCGAGGCCATGGCCGGGATCGGCAGGTTGAGCCCCATGCCGCCGCCGGTGAGATCGGTCATCGAGTTG
>JAOUGR010000288.1 GCA_029857655.1 Gammaproteobacteria bacterium
TCATGTGGTTCCCGGCCGGCCTCGTGTTGTACTGGCTCACGAACACGCTTCTCTCCATTGCGCAGCAGTGGAAGATCAATCGCGTGGTCGAGGCCGAAGACAAGAAGCGCCGCAGCGGCTGAGCGGTTAAATCGGCGCGCATGAGATTCCGCCACGAAACCGGAGGTGCGGAAACGCATGGACGAAATCCTGCTTGGAAATCCATTGATTGACTGGCTATACGCAGCTGGCGTTGCCGCCGGGCTGGTGATTATTGCCGCGCTGGTCAGGTGGTTGATCGTGCACCGCCTGACCGCCGTGGCCGGCCGGACCGCCGGGGTGCTGGACGATTCCGTGGTGGACGCCCTGCGCAGCACGCGCCTGTGGCTGTTGATCGTGCCGGCGATTTATGTGGGTAGCAAATACCTCGATCTGCCGGAACGGATGGTTACGCTCATGGCCGTGGCGGCAACGCTCGCGCTGCTGGTCCAGGCGGGACTGTGGCTTTCACGGTTGCTGGAATTCTGGATCGGCAAGTCGCAACAACGTGCGCCCGCGCTGGACGCCCCGGCCACTACCGGGCTTTCGGTATTGCGATTTATCGGCAGGACGATCGTGTGGGCCACCGTCCTGTTGCTTGCGCTCGACAACGTTGGGGTCAACGTCACGGCGCTGATTGCGGGGCTTGGTGTCGGCGGTATCGCGGTGGCGCTGGCCGCGCAGAATATCCTCGGCGATCTTTTCGCCTCCCTGTCGATCGTCATCGACAAGCCGTTCGTAATCGGTGACTCCATCGTCGTCGATGATGCGCAGGGTACCGTTGAGCACGTCGGCCTGAAGACCACGCGCATCCGGAGCCTGAGCGGCGAACAGATCGTCATTGCGAACGGCGACCTGCTGAAATCCAGGATCCGGAATTATCAGCAGATGCGTGAGCGGCGGGTTCTATTCGGTTTCGGCGTTCTCTATGAAACGCCGCCGGATAAGGTCGCCAGAATCCCCGGAATCGTCGGCGAGATCATCGGCGCGCTGGCGGCGGCGCGCCTCGAGCGCGCACACTTCAAGGAACTGGGCGAATCGGCGTACAACTTCGAGGTCGTGTACTGGGTGCTCGATCCGGGCTACAAGAAGTACATGGACGTCCAACAGGCGATCAATCTGCAGCTTGTGCATGCATTCGCGAAGGAGGGCATTGGATTCGCGTTTCCGACGCGCACGGTGCACGTTGAGGGCCCCATCGTGATCGCAACCGGACCCCGGTGACCGGCGACAGCGATACCATCGTTGCGGCGGCAACACCGCCCGGGCGCGGCGGCATCGGTATCATTCGAATCTCGGGGCCTGCGACACGCGCTATTGCAGAATCGGTGCTTGGCCGGGTGCCGGAACCGAGACACGCGGACACGGCGGTCTTTGCGGGCGCTGACGGTGGCGCGATCGATACCGGCCTCGCGCTCTTTTTCCCGGCACCCCGGTCATTCACCGGCGAAGACGTGCTGGAACTGCACGGCCACGGCGGCCCGGTCGTGATGGACTTGATCATCCGGCGCGCGCTCGAACTTGGTGCGAGGCCCGCGCGGCCCGGCGAATTCAGTGAGCGGGCCTTCCTGAATGACAAGATCGATCTCGCGCAGGCCGAGGCGATTGCGGACCTGATCGGGGCGGGTTCTGCGGAAGCGGCGCGCGCGGCGCTTTCGTCGCTTTCCGGTGAATTCTCGCGCGAGGTCACGACGCTTGCGACCCAGATTATGGAACTGCGCGTCTTCGTCGAGGCCGCGATCGATTTTCCGGACGAAGACGTCGAGTTCCTGGACAGCCCCGCGGCAAGCGGCCGGTTGTCTGAGATCACGGCGCACTTCGATCGAATCGGGCGCGCCGCGAGCCAGGGCCGCGCGCTGTCGGAAGGGCTGACCGTCGTGATCGCCGGGCGTCCGAATGCCGGCAAGTCGAGCCTGCTGAATGCGCTTGCTGGCCATGACGCGGCGATCGTGACCGGCATCGCCGGCACGACGCGCGACCTGCTGCGTGAGCGCATCAACATTGATGGCCTGCCGATTCATGTGATCGACACGGCGGGCCTGCGCGAAAGCGGGAATGTCATCGAAGAAGAGGGGGTTCGCCGGGCGCGCGCCGAGATGCGCCGCGCGGACCTGGTGCTCTACCTGATCGACTCTAGCGCGGGCGCTGAGCCGGGCGAACTCGAGACATTGGCGAGCGACCCGCGGGTCCTGTCTGTGTGGAACAAGACCGACATCGTCGCGCCGCCGCCGGGCCATACGGGCCTTGCGATTTCCGCGCTGACCGGCGCGGGGCTCCCGGAATTACGCGAACGCCTGAAGGCCGCGGCCGGCTATCGTGCGGGCGACGTCGGGGCGATTTCAGCCAGGCGACGACATCTCGATGTGCTCGCGCGGGCAGAGCGACTCGTACAGTCGGCCGCCGCGAGGCTTACGGAGCGCTCGGCATTTGAACTGGTCGCCGAGGAGCTGCGCCTGGCGCAGCAGGCGCTCGGCGAAATCACCGGCGAAGTCACGAGCGATGCGCTGCTGGGTGCGATCTTTTCGGGTTTCTGCATCGGCAAATAAGAAAAGCCCCGCCCCCGGAAGGGGCGGGGCTACGGACAGGTCAGTTTCCGAACTTCTGCGCGAACTTGAGTCCGATGGTGCGCGGCTGGTTGGTGATGGTGTATGGATTCACGCCGCAGACATCGGTTGCACACTGCGCGTATTTGTAGAGTTCCGCGCGTTCATCGAAGGCATTATTGATGAAAAGTTCCACCGCGTAGTTGCCCCTTGAAATGCCGGCAGAAAAATCGGCAATCGAGTACGAGGACTGGACGCCAATCACGGCGCGATCCGGTCGCTGCAGGTCGGCCCATGTATCGCCGCTGTAGACGGCGGCGCCCTGTACGAAGCCATCGAACTGGCCAAGCATGAATCTGTAACGGGCCGTGAGATTGCCTTTCAGTTTAGGCGTCACCGGCAGCCGATCGCCGTCGAAGGCGGTCGGCGCTTCGTCCGGATCCGGGATGTAGTCGGAGGTCAGCTTCGCATTGACGCGCGACAGCCCGCCCGACAACACGAAGTTGCTGGTTGCTGCCCATGCGAAGTCGAGCTCGATCCCCGTGATCTCGGCGGAACCGGCGTTGCGAATCACCGTGAGGCCGGAGCCGCTGGGCGGCAGGAAGGAGAATTGCACGGAATCCCATTCCTCGAAAAAGACCGCGCCGTTGAAGCGCAGCTTGTTCTCGGCCCAGGAGGTTTTCCAGCCCAATTCATAGTTGGTCAGGTAATCCGGCTGGTACGGCGGGACAGTGCCGTTTCGATTGATGCCGCCGGGGCGGAAACCTTCCGAATAGGTCGTATAGACCATGGCATCGTCATTGATGTGATAGTTCAGCGTGGCCTTCCAGATCGTTCCCGAGCCGTTGATCTTGTCGTCAAGATTGGTGCACGGCGCAGTATTGAACGGAATCCA
>JAOUGR010000289.1 GCA_029857655.1 Gammaproteobacteria bacterium
CATGAACAGCAGGAAGCCGATACTGATCAATCCAAGTATTCCGATGACGCGGCTTCGAAATGCCGGCTGCAGGCTGCTGCTGAGACCGGTGACCGCGATCGACCAGGCACAAAGGCACAAGGCCCACAGCAGCAGCGAACCCTCGTGAGCACCCCAGACCGCGGCAATGCGGTAGAAAATCGGCAATTCGGAATTCGAGTTGGTCGCGACGTAAAGGACCGAGAAGTCCTTGTCGATGAACGACCATGCGAGCGCGCCAAAAGCGGTCGCAATGAATACCGACTGCCCGACGACCGCCGAGCGCGCCGCCTGCATCCAGGCGGCCTGCCCGCGCGCGGCGCCGGCCAGGCCGAAAAAAGCCTGCGCAGTGGCGAGCAGCAGCGCCAGTATCAACGCGAAATGGCCGAGTTCGGGAATCATTCGGTTGTCCTTGCGGGCGTCGGCATGTGGAGCGACTCGGCCACTTCGGGCGGCATGTAATTCTCGTCGTGCTTGGCAAGCACTTCGTCCGCGACGAATTCGCCCGAATCCGTCATGTGGCCATGTGCGATGACGCCCTTCCCTTCGCTGAACAGGTCGGGCAGCAATCCGGTGTAGCGGACCGGAATCGATTCCTGGTTGTCGGTCACGACAAAGTGTACCTCGAGCGAACCGCTGGAGCGTTGCACGCTGCCGGTCGTGACAAGACCCCCGATCCGGAATGTCCTGCCCTCGGGAACTTCGCCGGCGACGATCTGCGTCGGGCTGTAGAAGTAAAGCAGGTTTTCCTCGAAGGCGAGCGATGCCAGTACTGCTGCGGCGCCGACACCGACAACGATCGCGAGGACCGCAAGCAGCCGTTTTCTACGCGGCGTCATGTGGGCTTCCTCGCGGCGTCGAGCCTGCGCAAGGCATGTTCACGGGCCAGGGCGTGCATTCGCCTGGCGTTGCGCACGTTGAGAATCAGCATGATCAGCGTGAGCCCGAATGAGGGCCAGACAAAAGCGGCATAACCGCCCATGGCAAGGAAATCGGACAGATTCATCGGGTCAGCTCCTCACGCAGCCAGGAAGCGTCGCGCTCGCGCCTCAGGACTTCACCGCGGACACGCAACATCAGGACCATGCCAAAGAACAGCTTGAAAGCAACGAACATCACCAGCAGCGGCCACAGCATGTCAAATGTGATCGACGGTTTCCCGAACTTCGTGATGGTCGAGCCCTGGTGCAGCGTGTTCCACCAATAAACGGAATAGTGAATGATCGGCAGGTTGACAACGCCGACGAGCGCAAGTACTGCACTTGCCCGATCCGCGCGCTCGCGATCGTCGATCGAAGCGCGCAGCGCAATGAGTCCCAGGTACAGGAACAGCAATATCAGCTCGGAGGTCATCCTTGCATCCCATTGCCACCAGGTACCCCACATCGGCCTGCCCCATAGCGAGCCGGTCACGAGTGTCACGAATGTGAACCACGCTCCGACAGGAGCGGCCGCAGCCGCCACTGCGTGGGCGAGCTTGATGCGCCAGATCAGTCCGATTGCAGCTGCGATTGCCATCATTCCGTAAATGAACATGGACATCCACGCGGAAGGCGCATGGACATACACGATGCGGAATGCATCGCCCTGCTGGTAGTCGGGCGGTGCGAGCACGAGGCCGCCGTAAAGCCCGATCACGATCAGCAAAAATGCCGGCCAGCCCAACCAGGGCGTGATTCGCCCGGCCAGTCTGTAGAAATGTGGCGGCGAGGCCAGTTTGTGAAACCAGGTCCAGTTCATGCCATTACTCCTGGCTGATCCTGAGCGCCGCGGCCACCGCCATCGGCGACAGCGTCAGCGAAAGCACGAACATCGCCCCCAGCAGCAGCAGCGGTCCACGCGCCACCTCACCGTGGATTGCCATGTCAACGGCGCGCGCGCCAAAAATCAATGCGGGCATCGCGAGCGGCAGCACCAGCAGTGACAGCAGTACGCTGCCGCGGCGCAATCCAAGCGTCAGCGCTGCGCCCACCGCGCCTAGTGAGCTCAGTATGCCTGTGCCCAGTGCGAGGGACGTCATCAGCACGACAAGTGCATCTGCAGGCACGCCGAGGCCGACGGCCAGGAGCGGCGAGACCAGGACGAGCGGCAGGCCACTGGCAGTCCAATGAGCGGCCGTCTTCGCCAGCGCGATCAGCGCCAGCGGTTGCCCTGACAACAACATCTGCTCGAGTGTTCCGTCCGCGTGATCCGAGCGGTAGAGGAATTCGAGACCAAGCAAGGCGGCGAGCAAGGCGGCGATCCACAGAACGCCACCCGCGATCTCCCGCAGTTCGCCCAGTTCCGGACTGAGCGCGAGCGGCACAAGTGTCGTGACCATGGCAAGGAAGACCACCGGCTGGGCGATCTGTTCCCAGCGCCGGAACGCCAGAATGAGATCTCCGCGGTAGATCAGCGCCATGGCCTGCGTGATGGACGTCTGCATCATACGAGCTCCACGCAGCGTACCGTGTGCCGCGGAATGGCCGGCGGTTGGTGGGCGGCGATGATCACCGCTCCACCGGCGTCGAGCTGTTCGGCAATGACTCCCGAAAGCAACACGACGCCTACGTGATCCAGATTCGTGAATGGTTCGTCGAGAATCCATAGAGAGGCAGCGGATAGCATCACGCGCGCCATCGCGAGCCGTCGGCGCTGGCCGGCCGACAGAACCCGCGCGGGCAGGTCGCGGCAGCCAGCCAGTCCGACGCGCGCCAGGGCATCGTCGATTTCGGCTGGGGTCACGTCCCGCCGCAGACCGACTTCGTGGCGGAGATTCTCGCGGGCCGTAAAGTCCGCCTTGAGCGCGTCGCTGTGGCCGAGATAGGCAAGCGTCGCCGCGTAAACTTCGAAACTCGCCGTGACAGGCCGGCCCTGCCAACTCACGCCACCCTGCTCTGCGGTCAACAGCCCGGCCAGGACGCGCAGCAAAGTCGTCTTGCCCACGCCGTTGGAGCCGGCAATGTGCACGACCTGCCCTGCTGCAAGCTCCAGCGAGACACCGCGCAACACGTGGCGCTCGCCGCGCCAGACCTGGATGTCGCGGGCAGAAAGGCCTGAGAAATTAGGTGCTTGCAATCGAAATGTTCGCTCGACCGGAAGGCGGCGCGAACTATACCAGAGTGCGACAGATTAGCGTGCCAAACGCCACGTAGGCGCATGGCGACAAGCCTGCCGCATATGTCGAATCGCCGGTTTCAGCGCACAACCAGCACGGGGATCCTGACGCGCGTCAGGACTTTTTGTGTTTCGCTGCCGAGCAGAAGCCTGTCCAGGCCCTTGCGGCCATGGGACGCCATGACGATCAAATCGGCCCGGGCCTTGTCGGCGGCCGTGACAATTGCCTGCGAGATGTCGCTGCCGCGCACCTGCCTGGTTGCAGCCTCGACTCCCTGCTTTTCTGCCAGGGCACGAGCCTTGTCGAGCAGCTTGGTGGCCTCCAGGTCCGCGCCCTTCA
>JAOUGR010000290.1 GCA_029857655.1 Gammaproteobacteria bacterium
AGGCTTAGCGCCATGTCCGGGCCTCCCTGCCGTTGACGCCCGGATCATGTCAGTGCCCGACTTTGGCCGCCGCGCCAGTATCTGTCGCGGTCGCCAAGATATGGCCGCCAGGGCCGGAGATGCCGCGCGTTGACATAACGCCTATAATCAAGGCCCTGGCCGCGGGCGTCGTTCGAATTGAACATGGGCAAGGACAAGGAACTCGTCATACTCTTTGCCGACGTGGTCGGCAGCACGCGGCTTTTCGAAGTGCTCGGCGATTCGACGGCGCGCGACAAGGTCGCGATCTGCGTCGACATCATGCGCGGCGCAACCGAAAATTGCGGCGGTGCGGTCGTCAAGACCATGGGCGACGAGATCCTCGCGACATTCGAGGACTGCGACAAGGCGATGGATGCCGCGGTGCAGATGCAGGTCGGGATCGAGGCGCATCCGGAGCTGGAAGTGGTCGGCCAGCACATCGCGATACGAATCGGTTGTCACTTCGGCCCTGTAGTGCTCGAGACCCGCGATGTGTTCGGTGCGGCCGTGCACACCGCCAATCGCATGACCAGCCAGGCCAAGGCCGGCCAGATCATCATCACGGATTCGATATTTGCGCGTCTGTCGGACGAATGGCGCGCGATTGCGCGGCAGGTGGACGTGGCCGTGCCGCGCGGCCAGCAAGGCGAGGTGACGATCTATGAAGTGCTGTGGCAGCACGGGGATGCGACCAGCATGCTGCCCGGGATCGCGACGATCACCGAGCAGCACCGTCCATTCCGGATCCGCCTGACGTACCTCGGTGAAGAATTGGTGCTGGACGACCGTGAACGTGCTACCGCGACGCTTGGCCGCGGCCAGGAAAATGATCTGGTGATCAAGGGCAATCTGGTATCGAGGCTGCACGCGCGCATCGAGGCCGGCAAGAACCGGTTCATGCTGATCGACGAGAGCACGAATGGATCATTCGTGCAGGGCCAGAATGGCGACGACGCATTCGTGCGCCGCGACGCCGTCCCGCTGAAGGGCAAGGGCGTCATCGGGCTCGGGCGCGTGCCGGAGCCGCAGTCCTATCACACGGTCGAGTTCAGCTGCGAAGAGGGGACCGACACGATCCCCAGTCCTTCCGAATCGGATTGACGCAGCCGCTATTTCAGGCGCGCGCGCAGGCTTTCGAGTTCACCGCGCAGTTCCGCCGGCAGGCGTGACCCGAAGCCTGCCAGATAACTGTCGATTTCATCGGCCTCCCTGCGCCATTGTGCGACGTCCACCGACAAGAGCTCGGCAATCGTCGCGTCCGGCAGATCCAGGCCCGCGAGCTTGATCGAATCGCGGCGAGGGATTGCCCCGATGGCGGTCTCATCGGCTGCGGCGCGGCCCTCGCAGCGCTCGATGATCCAGGCCAACACGCGCAGATTTTCGCCGTAGCCGGGCCACAGGAAGCGCCCGCTGGCGTCGCGCCGGAACCAGTTGACGTGAAAGATGCCTGGCAGTTGCGGCACGCGCCTGGCTATCGAGAGCCAATGCTGCCAGTAGTCGCCGAAGTTGTAGCCGGCAAATGGCTTCATGGCCATCGGGTCGCGGCGGACGACGCCGACATCGCCAGTCGCCGCAGCGGTCGTTTCGGAGGCCATCGCAGCGCCGACCAGCACGCCGTGCTGCCAGTCGTGAGCCTGGAACACCAGCGGCGCCAGCGTGCTACGGCGGCCGCCGAATACCAGCGCGGAAATCGGCACCCCCTGCGGCGCGTCCGCCATCGGTGAGTAGTTGGGGTTCTGCCGGGCGGATACCGTGAATCGTGAATTGGGATGCGCCGCCGGGCCAGTCGCCGGGTCATATGGCCGGCCCTGCCAGTCGATTGCAGGCTTGCCTTCATCGATGCCTTCCCACCAGGGCTGGTTATCGGCGGTCAGTCCGACATTGGTGAAGATCGTATCGCGGCGGATCATTTCAAAGGCTTGCCGGTTGGTCTTCACATTGGTGCCGGGGACGACGCCGAAGTAACCGGCCTCGGGGTTGATGGCCCAGAGCCTGCCGTCCGGCCCGGGATGCAGCCAGGCTATGTCGTCGCCGACAGTCCAGACCCTCCAGCCGGGCATGCTGGACGGCGGAATCAGCATGGCGAGATTGGTCTTGCCGCAGGCGGACGGGAAAGCGCAGGCGATGTAATGGGTCACGCCGGCAGGATTCTCGATACCGACGACGAGCATGTGCTCTGCAAGCCAGCCTTCCTGCCGCGCCTGCCAGCCCGCGATACGCAGTGCATGGCATTTCTTTCCGAGCAGCGCATTGCCACCATAGCCAGAGCCGTAACTCTGGATCTCGAGTGATTCAGGGAAATGCATGATGAAGCGGCGTCCGGGATCGAGTTCGCCGAGCGAGTGCAGGCCCTTGACGAAGCTGCCGTCTCCCGCGATTCGAGCGAGTGCCTCGGCACCCATTCGCGTCATCAATTTCATGTTGGCTGCGACGTAAGCGCTGTCGGTGATCTCGACCCCGCAGCGCGCATAGGGCGAGTCGATCGGTCCCATGCAATAGGGAATCACATACATCGTGCGGCCGTGCATGCAACCGTCAAACAGCGCGTCCATCTTCCGGTGCGCCTCGGCGGGCGCCATCCAGTTGTTGTTGGGGCCCGCATCCTCCCGGGATTCGCTGCACACGAAGGTCAGGTTCTCGACGCGCGCAACATCCGACGGGTTCGAGCGATGCAGGTAGCATCCAGGATGGGTCGCAGGGTTCAGTTTGAGTAATTCCCCCGACGCCAGCATCTGCTGGATCAGCAGTCGGTACTCGGCGTCCGACCCGTCGCACCAGTGCACCCGGTCGGGCCGCGTTCGCGACGCAACCTGCTCAACCCAGCGCCTGAGTGCCGGCGGCGCCTGTGCGGGGGATATCGATTGTCCGGCTGCTGTCACCGTGCCTGCCTCGCCTGCGGGGAGCCCGAATTATATGCAACGCGACGCGCAAAACGCGTTGATCTCCAACGTCAATGCCCTGAGACTGCCCGAATGACCGCTTCCGGATCCTATGCCAGGTTGCTCGGGCCTGAAGGGCCGCTCGCGCGCGTGATCGAGGGGTTTGAGTCCCGGCGCGAACAGCAGTTGATGGCCGATTGGGTTGGCGAAACGCTGGAAAGCCGGGGGATGCTGGCGATCGAGGCCGGCACCGGCACCGGCAAGACCTATGCCTATCTAGTGCCTGCACTGCTGTCCGGACGGCAGGTGATCATCTCGACCGGCACCCGGACCCTGCAGGACCAGCTGTTTCACCGTGATCTGCCAACCGTTTCGAAAGCGCTGGGCCGGCCGGTGCGTGTGGCACTCCTGAAGGGACGCGCAAATTATCTGTGTCGCCACCGGCTGAATCTGTCGGACGGGATGGCGACACTGCCGGGGATGGAATTGCCGGAACGCAAGATGATTGCGCGAATCCGCAAGTGGTCCCGCAGCACGGCCAGTGGTGATCTCG
>JAOUGR010000291.1 GCA_029857655.1 Gammaproteobacteria bacterium
TTGTTCGCCGAAATCGTGCGTGTCGACCTCGATCCGTTCCGGCAGCGCGTGCTCATCAACAAGGGAAGTTTGGCGGGCGTATTCCGCGGCCAGGCGGCACTCGACGCCAACGGCATCTTCGGCCAGGTCACACGGGTCGGCCCGCTATCCGCCGAAGTCATCCTGATTTCCGATCCCGAGCATGCCATCCCTGTGCAGGTCAATCGCACCGGGGCACGCACGATTGCGCTGGGCACTGGCCGTTCGGGACAACTTTCGCTGCCGTACCTGCCGCAGAATTCCGACGTCGTTGCCGGCGACCTGCTGGTCAGCTCGGGGCTGGGAGGCGTTTATCCGCCGGGTTACCCGGTCGGCAGGATTACCGACGTCGGGCGCGATCCGAGCCAGCCGCTGCTGTCGGTCGCCGCCGAACCGCTGGCGGCACTCGACCGTGATCCGGAGATTCTGCTGGTCTGGTTCGACAACACGGTCGTCGAACCGGAACTGGAAACCGCGCCTGCAGCCGGTGACACGGCCGGAGGCGATTGAGCATGGCCCGCAGGAGCAGCCTCGGCTGGCCGCGAATCATCGCGATGACCGTTGCGGCTCTCGCGGCGACGGTGTTTCCGCTGCCCGAGTGGCTGGAAATACTGCGGCCTGACTTCGTCGCGCTGACCGTGCTGTGGTTCTGCCTGCTCTCGCCGCGCATGACCGGCCTGTTCCATGCCTGGGGCGCGGGTCTCGCGCTCGATGCATTCCGCGGCGTGCTGTTCGGCCAGCACGCCATGGCGCTGATCGTGATCACTTACGTCGCCACCAGGTTGCGACTGCAGATTCGCGCCTTCCCGCCATTGCAGCAGACCGCGGTGATCATGGCCCTGCTGTGGCTCAATGAATTCCTGCTGTTCTGGATCGACGGCGTATCCGGCCACCCGATCACCGACTGGCGCCGGTGGCTGGCAGTGCCGGCCGGTGCCGCCTGCTGGCCCATGATCACCAATCTCTACGCGCGCTTTGCGCGCCGTTGAAACCATGCGCCGGGTCCGCATCAAGGACGAGCATCTCGAGCAACGCATCTTCGTGCAGCGATCGGCGATCGCCGCATTCATCGTACTGGGGCTGATGCTGCTGCTGGCCGGACGGGCATTCTGGTTGCAGGTGCTGCGTCACGATCATTACGCCGAACTTTCACTGGGGAATCGCGCGCGCATCGAGCCGCTGCCGCCGAACCGGGGAATCATCTTCGACCGGTCGGGCCGCGTGATCGCAGAGAACACGCCGGCCTACCAGCTCGAACTCGTGCGCGAACAGGCAGGCGACCTCGACGCGATACTTGCCCAGCTGACGCACTTCGGCCTGCTCGAGCGGGACGACCTCGAACGTGTGCGCCTGCTTGTGCTGTCACGGCGCCCATTCGAGGCAGTGCCGATCCGGCTGCAACTCGATGATGAGCTGGTCGCGCGCTTTGCAGTGCACCGCCACGAACTTCATGGCGTGACGCTCGAGACACGCATGGCGCGTCATTACCCATTCGGTGCAATCGGGGCCCACGCACTCGGCTATGTCGGCGCGATCAGCGAGGACGACCTCACGCGGCTCGACAAGGAGCGCTATTTCGGAACCGGTGTCGTCGGCAAGACCGGCATCGAGCGCGCCTACGAGGACGAAATGCTGGGCAGCGGCGGCTATCGCGAGGTGCTGGTCAATGCCGAGGGCCGCAATGTCGAATTCGCGGAAGGCAAGAATGGCCAGCTGCGCAACCGCCAGCCACGGGCGGGCCGAGACCTGCGACTGGCACTGGACATCGAATTGCAGCGTGTCGCCGAGGATGCCATGGCAGGCCGGCGCGGCGCGGTGGTCGCGATCGACCCTTCCAATGGCGACGTGCTGGTGCTCGCGAGCCTGCCAAGCTTCGATCCGAACGGCTTCGCGCGCGGCATTTCGCGCCGGGATTACCTGGCGTTGACGCAGGACCCGGACCAGCCGTTGTTCAACCGCGTGCTGCGCGGCACCTATCCCCCGGGATCGACGATCAAGCCGGTCATGGCGCTCGCCGGCCTCGAATACGAGGTCGTGAGCCCGCAGGACACGGTCTTTTGCCCCGGACACTTCTCGCTGCCGAATTCACGGCACCGCTATCGCGACTGGAAGCGCGAGGGCCACGGCATGGTCGACATGCGCAACGCGGTCATGCAGTCCTGTGATGTCTACTTCTACCGCCTGGCCAACGCCCTAGGAATCGGGCGCATTCATGACATCATGACCCGGATCGGGTTCGGCGCACCGACCGGCATCGATATCGGCGGCGAACGCGGCGGCGTCATGCCTTCGCCGGAATGGAAGAAGTCCGCGTTCAGCGGGCAGGCCCAGCAGGTCTGGTTCCCCGGCGAGACCGTGATCCTCGGGATCGGCCAGGGCTACTGGGCGGCGACGCCGCTGCAGCTGGCGACCGCGACCGCACTGCTCGCCAATCGCGGCAAGCATTTCCGTCCGCGCCTCGTGCGGGCGCTGGTGGATCCGGTCACCGGCGCGGTCGAGGAGCGTGAACCGCGGCCGCTGCCAGACATCACGCTCAAGAACCAGGCGAACTGGGAGGTCATCGTCGATGCGATGGTCGCGGTGACCAGCGGCGCGCGCGGCACGGCGCTGCGTGCGTCTCGCGGTGCGGCCTACTCGATTGCCGGCAAGACCGGCACCGCGCAGGTGTTCACGGTGGGACAAACCGAGAACTACGACGAGAAGAAAGTCGCTGAACGGCTGCGCGATCACGCGCTGTTCGTCGCCTTTGCGCCGGCCGAAGCGCCGAAACTCGTCATCGCGGTACTGGTCGAAAATGGCGGCCACGGAAGCTCCGCAGCGGCACCGATCGCAAGAGCGATCTTCGACGCTTACCTGACAAAGGGCACAGGCTGATGTACGAGGAACTCGCTGCATCGCGTGCCCGGCGGACGGTGACTGCAACGACTCGCCTCATGCGGGCGCTACACCTGGACGGCATGCTGATTGCGGGCCTGGCCGCGGTCGGTTTCTTCGGCCTGTTCGTCCTCTACAGCGCGGCCGGCGACAACACCGTGTTGTGGTTCAGCCAGGTCGCGCGCTTCGGCATCGGCATCGCGGTCATGATCGCGATCGCGCGGGTTCCGGACCACTTTCTGCGCATGGCGGCGCCCGCCGCGTACGTACTCGGGCTGGTATTGCTGCTGCTGGTGGCGTTCGTCGGCGACGTCGGCAAGGGCGCGCAGCGCTGGCTCGACATCGGCATCATCCGCTTCCAGCCCTCGGAGATCATGAAGCTCGCCGTTCCGATGATGTGCGCGTGGTACATGCACCAGCGGCCATTGCCACCGTCGATCTGGAATGTGGCGGCGGTGCTCGCGATGATCCTGGTCCCGGTGCTGCTGATCGCCGAGCAGCCCGATCTGGGCACGGCGCTGCTGGTCGCTGCCGCGGGACTGTTCGTGGTCGTGCTG
>JAOUGR010000024.1 GCA_029857655.1 Gammaproteobacteria bacterium
ATGAGCTGGCTTTGCGTGGCCTCCATCGCCGCATCGATCGCGTAGCGCGCACCGAGTGCTTCGCCGCAACCCTGGCACGCGCGGTGCCCGGAGTTGAGCGAGTTCGTGCGCCGCATGTTTGCCTGCACCGAGCGCTGCTCATCCGGCAGCAGGCGGTTGCCGACGGTGAAGGTGCCGGTCTGGTAGAAGCGGATCGGTTGGTAAGGCATCGTATGCTCCTCAACCGACTTTGGCGGCGACCACGCCGAGGTCGCGCAGGATATTTTCGGCGATCGGCCCCGAGTGGCGCACTTCGCGCTCGCGCGCGAGCACGCGCTCGACCATTGCATGGTCGAGATCCAGGAAAGTCACGGGCTCGAGGCTGCCCTCGACTGCCTCGCCGAACACCTTGTGCAGCGACCGGCGCGTGATGGGGCGGCCGCCGAGGCCCGCGATTACCGTGTGCACGAGATCGGGTGAACCGGCGTAGGCGGCGGAAACATTGTTCGACACGATGCCGCCGAGACCCACCGCGAGGCTTTTCTCCAGAACCACGACACGCTTCGCTGCCGCAAGTGCCGCTCGAACGGCCGCGGTGGGCCAAGGACGGAAGCAGGTGATGCCGAGCACGCCGATCCTGACGCCTTGGTCGCGCATCTCATCGACCGTGTCCTTGATCGTGCCGAGTACGGAACCGAGCGCCACGACCACCGTATCCGCGTCCTCAATCCGATAAGTGTGGGTGAGCCCGCCGCTCTCGCGCCCGAAGATCCGCTTGAAGTCGGCGGTCCAGGAAGGCATCAGTTCGAGTGCCTGTCGCTGCTTGGCGTGCGCGAGATAGCGCACCTCCATGAACGCCTCCGGGCCCACCATCGCGCCGATCGAGATGGGGTTGACCGGGTCGAGCACCTGGCGTGGGTCGTAGGGCGGCAGATAGGCATCCACCTGCTCCTGCGTCGGCAGGTCCACCCGCTCGAAGGCGTGCGTCAGGATGAATCCGTCCATGCACACCATCACTGGCAGCGACAGTTCCTCCGCCAGCCGGAATGCCTGGATGTGGAGGTCGAGTGCCTCCTGGTTATCCTCGGCGAACAGCTGTATCCAGCCGCAGTCGCGCTGGCTGAGCGCGTCGGTGTGGTCATTCCAGATGTTGATCGGCGCGCCGATGGCGCGGTTCGCCACCGTCATGACGATGGGCAGGCCCAGGCCCGCGGCGTTGTAGACCGCTTCGGCCATGAAAAGCAGCCCCTGGCTCGCTGTCGCGGTGTAGGCGCGGGCACCCGCGGCGGAGGCGCCGATGGCCACGGACATGGCGGCGAATTCCGACTCGACATTGATGAATTCGCAGGCAGGGAGCTGTCCTGCCGTCACCATGCGGCCAAGCGCCTCGACGATGTGCGTCTGTGGAGAGATGGGGTAGGCGCAGATCACTTCGGGATGGCAGAGCGCCACAGCCTCGGCCACCGCAGTCGAGCCCTCAATCTGCTTGAGCATGGGCGTCACCCCGCATTCCCTGCGTAACGAAATTATAGGCTTCCGTCGCTGCGGCGACATTGGCGTCTGCAATCCTGGTCGTGAACCTGTCACGAATTGCGGCAATCACGGAATCCAGCGAGATGCGTTCGGAAATGGCTGCGAGGCCGGCAAGCAGCGCGGCATTCGGCACGGCGCGGCCGACGTGTTTCAGGGCGAGCTCCGTTGCGGCCACCGTGCACAGGTGCTCACGGCGGAAGCGCGCCAGGAATTCGCTCAGGCCAAGTTCTTCGAAGGAACGCGTCGTATTGATGACGACGTAGCCGTCCGGGACGAGGCCATTAAAAACGTCCACCTGGTGCAGCAGCGTCGGGTCCTGGATGATCAGCGCGTCCGGCGCCATGATCGGCTCGCGCAGCCGGATCGGGTGGTCATCGATGCGGCAGAAGGCGACCACCGGCGCGCCGGTACGTTCCGAGCCGAAGCTTGGGAACGCCTGCGCATGACGGCCTTCGCGGAAAGCCGCCACGGACAGCAGTTCCGCGGCGGTTACGACTCCCTGTCCGCCGCGCCCATGGATTCGAACCTGAAACATGTTCCTTCCGTTCATCCGGGCCAGGGCTAACAATGCACGTCCCGGGCGGAAAATTCATCCGTTAGAACAAGAAAAAAGGCGCCTCGTGGCGCCTTTTCCCTTTCGGCATGGGCGTGCCCAAGCCTGCTTGCGTCATGGGCTATCGATGATCTCTACGAGCTCGGTGCGATTGCCGGTCACAAGATCGACCGTCATGATGTTGCCGATACCCTGCTTGTAGAATTTCTTCTCCATGGCGTCCGGCTCCAGCGGCGTGACCTCACGAGTGACGAGGCAATCACCTGCACAGGATGCGGCCGGAGTGTTCGCGGAACCGTGCAGATCAATGACGGTGGCGGCGTCCTCGGCATTGCCAAGGTCGAATTCCTGCCGGTAGGTGTCGCCGACTGCCGGCGCCGCTTTCATCAGCAAGCCTGGACGCGCGCCATCCACATCGGCCTGGAAGGATCCATCTATGTTGACCGGAAAGCCCTCTTCGTACTCAGCCGTGGCCTCGCCGCAATACCAGACATTGCCGTAAATATCCTGGGCCAGCCAGTCAATCGTATCCTCCACCAGCTCGCCGTCGGCCTCCACGGTGTCCGTGACCACGCGGCAAGGAACGCCGTCAATGTTCTTCGTCTCGTGAGTAATCGTGACCGTGGTGGTCTCGTCAGACGATTCGTACACGAGCGTCCTGCCGGCAATCAGCGGCAGCCACGGGTTCGGCGCGACGCTTCCGCCGATATCGTCGGGATTGACGAAGTCGGCGGTCTCGAATACCGGGTCGTAAGGCGTCTGGCCAAGCACATCGCAGAGTTCATTACGCGCATCGCGCTGATCGCGGCATTCCTGGTAGAAGTCCTTGAGCGCGTCCCGGTTGTCGGCGAGGCAATCGCCGCGTTCATTCGCCTCGGATTCATTCTGGCACTTGCCATTGCCGATCCAGAAATCGTCCAGTCCCTCGTTCAGGCAGGCAGCAAATGCCGCCTTTGTGGTGTTGGAGCAGGCCTGCGGGCCGCTGGTGCGGCCATGACTGGCGGCGGGCCCGGCCAGGGCCGCAAGGGCTAACGACAGGCACGCCGTCTTTACATAATTGTTCATTGATGAAGTCTCCTCGTACGTTTCACGCGTCTCGTGCGTAGTGCAGTGAAGATCTGCTACATGCGATTAGACGCGGGCGGCGCGAATTTCCTTCGCGCGGCCCGAAACGAGGCTCAACTCACTGGAACGCTATGGCAGGCAACCGGCTATTCGTCGAGCGGGGCCCAATTCAGGGCCTCTCGCGTGATGCGCTGGGTCCACTCAGCTTGATGCTCTCCAATGGCGGAACGACGATCGGCGCGAGATTCGCGCTCTCGAGGCTTGCATTCAGGCGCGCGAGTTCGCTGGAACGAATCTTGTTCCACAGCGAGAGCGCGCGATCGAGGCGTTGGCCGGTTTCTGCCAGCGCTCGCTGCTGTCCCTTGGTGGGCGCGCGGTCGCTGCCCTCGAGATCGGTTTCGATCGACCGCAGCGCCTCGCCAATCGACTTCAAATTGGTGTTATTCGGCAGATCGCCGGCGCTGCCGGCAAGTGGCGCAACCCGCTTGTCGAAGGAGTCGAGTGCCACCAGCACGTTGCGCCTGCCGGCATTCGAGCTTCTCAACTCGGTGATTCGCGCGCTGACGTACTCTGATTCGGCGGCGATCGAATAATGGCGGGCCAGCAGTTGTTGCGCCTGGCGCGACATGGCGAGGGCCTGCGCCAGCGCCGTGGGGTCGACCGCCACGCGCGGGTCCGGCTCGACTGTCAGCGGCACCGACAGCTCGCGGCCATCGACCCGCAGAACGACGCGATACGAACCAGGGGCGGCGAGCGAACCTTCGGGCTTGACTACGACCCCGGTGCCGTATGCGGTGGAGATCGAGTATTCGTATTCGACACTGCGTGGTCGCGGATAACGAAGATCCCAGAAAAATCGGTGCATGCCGGCGGAATTCGCGGGCACTTGCGCCGGCAGGATCCAGTCGGCTGAGAAGTAGCGCTTGGCCGCCGCTGCGGGCTCGGGTGAGTCGCTTGCGAAGCGCCGCACCAACGCGCCGGAAGCATCCTGTATTTCCAGCTTTACCTTGATGGCGGGGGCCGCCAGCCAATAGTCGATCGCCGCACCGTCGAGCGGGTTCTGGCCAACCGGCTCTTCGCGCGGCAACGGGGTATCTTTATTCTGGTTCTTGCGCAGCCGTATCGCGGCAGCAGGCTTGAACAAGTGCATATCGGCGCCCGCGGCCATGGCGTCGAACTGCCGCAGCGGGGCAAGGCCGTCGAGCACCCAGATCGCACGACCCTGGGTGGCGGCGATTAAGTCGTCGTCATGCACGATCAGGTCGCGCACCCATGCGGTCGGTAGATTTCGCTGCAACGATCGCCAGTGGTCCCCTTCGTCGAACGATACGAACACGCCGGTTTCCGTGCCTGCGTACAGAACGCCTGCACGCACAGGGTCTGCCCGCACGACGCTGACGAAATGATCGGCCGGGAGGCCTCCGATCGCAGGCGACCAGGTTGCGCCATAGTCTCGCGTGCGAAAGATCCGCGGCTGAAAATCGTCCTGCCGGTGATTATCGACGGCGATATATGCCGTGCCGGACTGTGTAGCCGAAGGCTCGACCGTGCTCACCTTGGCCCAGGCGGGAACGCCGGATGGCGTGACGTCGGTCCAGGTCTGGCCGCCATTTCTCGTCAGACGTACAAGTCCGTCGTCGGTCCCGATCCAGATTTCGGCGTTGTCGCGTGGCGACAACCCGATGCTCCAGATCGTGCCGTAACCGCAGGTCCGCGCGCGCGGCGGGTCAAGATTGCCGTCGCAGTGGCGTGCCGAATGACTTCGCGCCGAGAGATCCGGGCTCACCACCTGCCAGTGCGCGCCCCGATCCACCGTGCGCCAGAGATATTGCGAGCCGAAATACAGGGGATAAGGCTCAAGCTGCGACATCGCAATCGGGGTGATCCACGAATAGCGCTGCTGGAATGCCGTTGCGCGCTCCCCATAGCTCGAAATCGGCCACGGTGTGATGTTCTGGACTTCGCCATTGCGGGCATTCCAGAGTGACAGGCGGCCACCCAGCCCCGAGCCATACACGATGTCCGCGTCCTGGGGATCGGCGATCTGGTAGTCACGCTCGTCGGCGCCGACCGGTTCCCAGTCGCGGTAGCTGATCGAGCCGTAATCGCTGCGGCTCGCGACGCGCGCCGTGCCGCTGTCCTGCTGGCCGCCATAGATCCGGTAGGGGAAGGCATTGTCGGCCGACAGCTTGTAGAACTGCCCGGTGGGCTGGTTGTACCAGCTGCTCCAGCTCCGGCCGCCGTTGATCGTCACCACCGCGCCCTGGTCGGCGGCGGTGATCATGCGTTCCGGCCGCTGCGAGTCAATCCACATGAAGTGGTAGTCGTCACCACCCGGTCCGCCCTTGAATATTTCGCACTGCGTGCCGCCGGCGGTGCAGCGATGAATGCCGCGGCCCATCGCAAATACCGTGTCCGGGTCGTCGGGTGCCGCCGTGACACGTGAGAAGTAACTGTTGATCAGTTCGGCCTCTGAGTTCACATGTAGCCAGCTCGCGCCGGCGTCGTCGGAACGATAGAGGCCTCCGCCGGATTCGGCATCGACCAGGGCCCATACGCGCGTGCCTTCGGGTCGATGGGATGCCGCAATCCCTATGCGCCCGAGATTACCCGCCGGCCAGCCGCCGCCGGTCACGCGGTTCCAGGTCAGGCCGCCGTCGGTCGACCTGTAGACGCCGCTTTCGGCGCCGGTATCCGGCGTGAAGTAATTGAGCCAGGGCCGATAGCGGATCTGCCACACCGAGGCAAAGATCACGCGGGGATCGGAAGGATCGACCGCCAGGTCGACCGCACCGGTGTTCTCGCTGACGAACAGCGTGCGCTGCCAGCTCTTGCCGCCGTCGCTCGTGCGAAACACGCCACGCTCTGTGCCCGGGCCATAGACCGGGCCCAGGGCCGCGACCCAGGCAATGTCCGGGTCGCGTGGATGGATGCGGATGGAACCGATGTGGCGGCTCGCCGCGAGTCCAAGATGGCGCCAGCTGAGACCTGCGTCGTCGGAGCGATACACGCCGTCGCCGGCTGGTATGTCGTAACGGCTGGTGACCTGGCCCATGCCCGCGTAAATCGTGTCGGGATTGGACTGGGACACGGCCAGCGCACCCACCGAGGCGGACCCCACGCCATCGAATACCGCATTCCAGGTACGACCGGCGTCGTCCGTCTTCCAGACGCCACCACCGGCGGCCCCAAGATAAAAGACATCGGATCCGTTGCCTTCGCCTGAAGCCGCGGTGGCCCAACCCGCGCGAAACGGACCGACCAGCCGCCATTCGAGCGCAGCGCCGACATCGGGGGCCGGTGCGGCAATACCCGTGCCGAATGCCAACATTGCAGTCAATACTGCCGCGCTCGACCGGATTAGCCTTGGCATTGGTAGACCCTGCAATCTGTTGCCGATGACGTGGGAGTGTAAACGACGGGCGGGCTCGGGCCGGTCAATCACGCATCGCTAATGCGATACTGGCTCGGGCCACCGGCACTTCCAGCACCAGTCTGGGGCGAGGACGGATATGAAAAGAATGATCGGGGCAATTATTGCGATCTTGTCGATCGGGGCGGCATGGGGAGCGGCGCCGACCGCGTTCCCTGCGGGCCCTGCCATGGACGAGGCCATGCTGAAGGCATTCAAGGCGCGCGGCATCGGGCCCGCGGTAATGAGCGGGCGCGTCGCGGAAATCGCGCTCGACCCGAAGGATGCTGCAACATTTTACGTTGCACTCGGCACGGGTGGCCTGATGAGGACCTCGGACAACGGCGCGACCTGGGACGGAGTACTGGACAAAGAGTCAGTGGCTGCGGTGGGTGCGGTGGCCGTGGCGCCTTCTGATCCCAGAGTAGTCTGGGTGGGCACCGGTGAGGCAAACGATCGCAACAGCTCGAGCTGGGGTAACGGCGTCTATCGCTCGACCGACGGCGGCGACACCTGGTCGCACGCCGGCCTGAAGGACAGCAAGGCGATCGCGCGGATTGTCGCGCACCCAAGCGACCCGAAGACAGCCTACGTTGCAGCGATCGGTGACCTGTGGAACTGGGGCGGGGAACGTGGCTGCTACAAGACGACTGACAGCGGCGCAACCTGGAAGCTGATTCTCGCCGCCGCCGAGTTGAAGGATCGCGTCGGCTGCGGCGACATCGTCATGGACCCGGGCGACGCAAATGTACTGTACGCGACGCTCTACGCGCGCCAGCGCAGGCCCTGGGCGTTTTCCTATGGGCCGAGTGCGACGGACGGCAAGGACCTCGGCGGAATCTTCAAGAGCAGCGACGGCGGTGCGACCTGGAAGAAGCTCGGCAACGGCCTGCCGGGAATGACGGGGCGGATCGGCCTATCCGTGCACGCGAAAAACCCCAGGATCGTGTACGCGGTGGTGCAGAGCGATGAAGGCGGGACCGGCGGCATCATGGAGATCCAGAGCAGGCGCGGCGGCGTATTCCGTTCCGAGGACGGCGGCGAATCGTGGAAGCGGATGAACGCCCTGAATCCGCGACCATTCTATTTCAGCCAGATTCGCGTCGATCCGGAAAACGACCAGCGCGTCTATCTGCTGGGGTTTGCGCTGCATGTTTCCGACAATGGCGGCGCAAGCTTTCGCGAAGACCTGTTTGAAAAAGTGCATCCGGACAATCACGCGCTGGCAATCGACCCGCGGGATCCCCGGCGACTGCTGCTGGGCACGGACGGCGGGCCGTACCAGAGCTGGAACAGCGGCAAGACGTGGCAACACCTGAACAATTTTCCGGCGGGCGAGTACTACCGCATCAACGTGGATCAGGCCGTGCCGTACCGCATCTGCGGCGGCCTGCAGGACAATCTGAACTGGGTGGGCCCCAGCCGGACGCGTACAAAGGATGGAATCCAGAACAGTGACTGGATCAACATCGGCGGTGGCGACGGCTTCTACTGCGTCTTCGATGCGAATGACCCCGACATCGTTTACGCGGAATCGCAGGAAGGGCACATCCACCGCTTCAACCTGCAGAACGGCGAGAGCAAGGACCTGCGGCCGGAACCGGCCGAGGGCCAGTCCGCATTCCGATTCCACTGGAACACACCGCTGATCAGCAGCCGTCACGGCACTGACACGCTGTACCTTGCCGGCAATCACGTCTTTCGCCTGACCAATCACGGCGAACAATGGCACCGCATCAGCCCCGACCTCTCAACTCAACAACTCACAAAGATGATTACCGTCGGGAGCGGCGCCGAGAATTACGGCGTCGTGTATGCGCTCGCCGAATCACCCGTCAACGCAGGCCTGCTGTGGGCGGGCACGGACGACGGCAAGCTGTGGGTCACGGCGAACGACGGTACGGATTGGACCGACCTGACAGGCAATCTCCCGGCCGCCGCAAAGGACCAGTGGATCTTCCGCATCGAGGCGGGTTGGCACGACGCGAACGTGGCTTACATGGCGGTGGACGCCCACCGATCCGGGAATTATTCGCCGCTGCTTTATCGCACGGCCGACCGCGGCAGGACCTGGCAGGGCATCGCCACCGACTTGCCCGCAAATGGGCCGGTCAAGGTCGTCCGTGAAGACCCGAGGAACGCGAACCTGCTGTTCGCGGGCACCGAGTTCGGGCTCTTCGCCAGCCTCGACCGCGGCGGCCACTGGGTGCGATTTGGCGGATTGCCGACGGTGGCGGTGGACGACATCCTGATCCATCCGCGCGAAGCCGATCTTGTCATCGGCACGCACGGTCGCAGCATTTACATCGTGGATGACATCCGCCCGCTCGAGGAATTGACGACGGAGATCGCGCAGCAGGATGCCTTCGTCTTCAATCCGCGGGACGCATTTGGCGTTTACCTGCTTCCTGGCTCCGCAGACTGGACCGGCAAGGCCGACTTCCGTGGTGCGAATCCGCCTGAAGGTGCAATCATCAGCTTCTACCTGAAGTCGTTTACCGGCGAGCAGATCGAGATCAAGATTTCGAATGCGCTGGATCAGCCGGTGGCCAAGTTCAAGCTAACCGGAACGCCCGGCATGAACCGGTTCAACTGGGACCTGAGACCCACGAAGGACGTGCTGACCGAGTATGGCGGCGAAGGCCAGAAATTCGTGCGACCAGGCGAATACACGATCAAGCTGAAGTACGGCGAGATCAGCGCGACCCAGACAGTCAAGGTGGAAATCGCACCGGGAATCGAGACGAGATAGGGCGAACCGAGGCCGGGCGATGAATTAGCGGCGGCCGAACTCGTATTCGAGCAGGAATCGCACGGTCTGCGCCGCGGCCTCGTTGGTCAAGCCGAACAACCAGGCAGCCTCGTAGCGGAGCGCGCCGCTGCCAAACGGAATGCGACCGAAGACGGCCGGGCCCGCCTCGTGCCCGTGGTCCTGCAGTGATCCAAAGTCGCCGAACTCGCCCAGCCCACCATAGATTTCGATGCCCGGCTCGAATCGCGGGCTGCGCCGCCAGCGGTATTGCAGTGCGTACTCGAGCTCTGTCTCGGCACCGGAACGAAATTCACGTTCTGCCACGAGATTGAAGATCATCTGGCTCGGGCCGAATTCCTTCTGCATCAATGCGCCCAGCTCCAGCTTGTCGTCGCCGCCCGGCTCCATCGAATGGGCGTACTCGACGAGCAATCCCGCATCGATGGCATAGCGCCCCTGCTCGAATAGCTGGAACACGTTCTCCCATGCGATCTCGGTGTTCTCGAGCGATCCGCCGGGTGCCTTCTCCCATTCGCCGACGATTTCGGCCAGCCAGAACCAGGTCGGCGCGTACTCCAGGTCTATCTTGTATTTCTGCGCTCCGTCGACGCCCTGATCGCCATCGGCCCGGTGATGGCCGCGCAGCTCTATCGCAATCTCGCCCTCTTCCACGATGGGCGAATAGACCTTGTGCGCCGCTTCGGCACGGGGTGCCGCGAGAATTGCCGCTCCGACCAGGATGACGGCGGCGGCCGCAAGCGGCGCGCGTGAACCCGGCCGCTCCTGACGATTCACGAAGTACGAGAGCAACAGCACGGAAGCAAGCGTGACGCAGAAGAACACGAGCTGTATGCCGCTGGGCCGATCGTCGTATCCCACCAGGGCATGCAACATTTGACCCGGCAGACTCTGCTGCGACAGCAGCGCAGAGCTGTCCCACAGCGGTTCGATGATCGCCGGCAGCCACCCGGACTGCACCAGGTAGGCGGCGGCCTGCGCAGCCATTCCGGCTGCGAGCAGCAGCAGCATCCAGCCGGTGACTGCAAACAGGTGTCGCGCGGGAATGCGCATGAGCCCGAGGTACATCAGCGTGCCAATGGCGGCGCCACCCGCCAGGCCAAGCACACCGCCGACGATCATCGGCTGGGCGGTCGCTCCGCCTGCGGCGATTCCGTACAGGAACAGCACGACCTCGGCACCTTCGCGCAGCGCCGCCAACGCCACCACGATGGCAAGCGCAGCCAGCGGGCGAGCGCCGGCACGGACATCTCCGCCGACGTTCTTCAGTTCACGTGCAACTTGGGCGCCGTGCTTCTGCATCCACACGTGGTGCCACGACAGCATGACGACCGCCGCCAGCAATATGCCCGCGTTGAGAATCTCGGGGCCCATGCCTTCGAGCGTTTCGCTGAGCCAATCGGTCGCACCGGCAAGCGTCAGCGCTCCCGCCAGTCCGGCCATGCAGCCCATCAGGATCACCCGCCGGCTGCCCGCGAGCCCTTTCGAGGCGGCAAGTGCAATGCCGATGATCAGCGATACTTCGAAGACTTCCCGCAGCACGATGATGAATGAGGCGATCATGGGTCACTCGGCAATCAGGAAACCGCGTGCGGTCTCCAGGTTGAATTCACCGAAAAACTCGTAGCGGCCGGGCTTCAGGGGCCCGACGAAGAGGGTAATCCGGCCCTTGCCGGGGACGATCTTTTCGCGGTTGAAGTCGTAGCTCTCAAATTCCTCCGGCGTCGCATCGCGGTTCTCGACCGAGAGCTTGATTTTCTGGCCAGCCGGCACCGTCAATTCCGCCGGGATAAAGCGATGCGACTCAATCGCGAGCTTGAATTCGGGCACCTCCGCGAATGCCGGCGTGGCAACAAGTCCAGCGCCGATGGCGAGAGCGAGGATCCCGTTCAGGACTGTTCTCTTCATGGCCAAAATCATAATCACAATGAGAATCATTCGCAATACGACAGAATACCAATATCGGCATCTCGGCCGAAGAATCCTCTAAATCATTGAATATTAGGAAGTTTAGGCCCAGCGTAATGCGCTCGAAAGATCGGCCTCCTTGAAGCGCATTGTGCTGGAGGAGGTGTTCGGCGGCCCGGAAACTCCGGTGGAGACCGAGGCAACTGGGGGCGTGGTCGTGCTGCCGGACAGCGCGCCGGCTGACGGAATCGAAGGGCCATTCTTCGTCGGCGCAGCAGAGAAACTCACAAGCACTATCGAGCGCGCGCAATTGCACAATGAAACGGTTGCGATGCGACTCGGTCGCATTCCTTTCCTGGACGCTACCGGCATGCACACGCTGGCGGAGACCATCGAGTGATTCCATAAGCGGGACCCGGGCGTTCGGGACCCGAATCTGGTACACTCCCACGGTCTGGTGATCCGTCGGATTGTCTCACTTGGCTCGATGCGCCGCTTCGGCGCGCTTCCCAACCAGGTTCTGCCACCACTGAAGCATCGCCTAACCAGCAGACGGGCATCCGCCTGCTGAAATCCTATAGTTCAATGTGAGTAATAAAGTGACCAAGTTATTTGTCGGAAATCTGCCTTTCTCCGCGACCGAAGAGTCTGTCCGTGCGCTGTTTTCACCGCATGGCACGATCGACTCGCTCGCCCTCATCAACGATCGTGAAACCGGTCGGCCCCGTGGCTTTGGCTTTATCGAAATGTCGGACGCCGATGCTTCGAAGGCCATGCAGGCGCTGAACGGCAAGAACTTCGAAGGCCGTGACCTGAAGGTCAACGAAGCCCAGGCGCGTGAGCGCAATGGCGGCGGCGGTGGCGGCAACCGCGGCGGACAGAATCGCTACTGATTCGGACGCCAGATCGGCGGCAGGCCGGGACGAAAGCCGATGATTTCGGCAATCGTCATCGGCCTGTCGGCGATCGTGATATACCTCGGCGTTCGCTGGTCCAGCGCCGGGGCTGAGGTTTCGGAATTGGCGGCGCAGAATGCTCTTCTCAAGCGGCGGCGGCGAGGGGCGCGCGCTGGCGAAACCTGATTTCGCAGGAGGGGTTGCCCATGCGTTTTGTTTCCCGCACTACCAGATCGCTGCTCGAACAGAGCCGCGAGCAGCTGCTTCGTAGGCGCGCGGCGGCCGGCACGCTTGGCGAGGCATTTCCATACGTCGAGCAGATCCGCGTGGAGCTGTGCTTTACGGCGTCAGAAAGCACGGCGCCCGCCGCGCAGCGGCACGCACTGTATCCGCCGGCCCCGGCGTACTTCGAATTTGCCTGCCCGTTTGGCGACTGCGACGGCAGCTTCGACCTCAACGGCGTCGCTTCGCCGCTGCTCAAGAAAGCCAAGTCTCATGTCGATGGAACCATCCAGTGTTCCGGTTCGCGTACCCGCAGCGGAATGCCACGGCAGCCCTGCAGTCTTCGTGCTGACTACATGATCACCGCTCAGTACCAGGCGAGCTCCGCCCAGAAAGGCTGAAAGTGCCGCCGGACCAGTGTTGATTTAGACTCCCGGGTGAGCGCAAGCGCGGCCAGGGAGCCCGGCATGACCAAGCTGACCTGCGGCCTGATCCAGATGGGCCTGAAAGGCGACACCTCGATGGCGCCGGATCGCATCCGCGACCTGATGCTCGAGGCGCACAGACCCTTCATCGAGAAAGCCGCCGCCAAGGGCGTGCAGGTGCTTTGCTTCCAGGAAGTATTCA
>JAOUGR010000292.1 GCA_029857655.1 Gammaproteobacteria bacterium
GTGGTCGTCGATGCGATCACGGGCGTCGCCAACGGCCTGGTGGACGGCGCCGACTTCGACGCCTGGCAGGCGCGCCGCTTCTACACCGAGGAACTGCTGGAGCGGCACGGCCTGCTGGCTGGCCAGCGGTTCGGCAACAAGACCTACCCGACCAATTCGGGCGAGATGCCGGAAGGCCTCGAACGCCTGCTGCTGGAGCGGCATGGGCGCAACTCGATGCACGCCGACGGCTCGGCGCGCCTGATGCTCGCGCTGGTGCAGGGCGAATTCGGCGCGCCCGCCCGGGACTATCTGCGTTCGCGGCTGCGCCGCCCGCTCATCTCGGCAAACAGCGCGATGGGCGGCGCGTTTCCGCAGGGCACGGTCTACGAAAGCAAGATCGGCGAGGCCTACGACACGCTCGCCGAGATCGTGCACGCTGAACTCCCGGATGGCCGGCGGCTGATCGTCGCCGCTTATTCCAGCGGCCGCGATCCGGAGGGACCGGACGACCAGGACCAGACGGTGCTCGCGGGCTTTGCCGCGCTGTTGCTGGAACGGCTGCCTCTTGACTGAGCGGGCCGACCGGCTGCGTGGCGTCCTGATGATGCTCGCGGCCGTCGGGGTGTTCTCGGTCATGGACGCCCTGATGAAGCAGCTGACGCTGCGTTACTCGCCGCTGCAGGTCGCCTGCCTGCGCGGCGCCAGCTCGCTCCCGTTCGTCTTCCTCACCTATCTGCTGACCCGCCGGCTGCGGCTCCTGCGACCCGTCCGCTGGGGACTGCACGTGCTGCGGGCGCTGCTCTCGGTGCTGATGATGTGGGGATTCCTCTGGGCGCTGGCACGCGCGAGCCTTGCCGACACCTATGCGGTCTTCATGAGCGCACCGCTGCTCGTCGTGCTCGCCGCGACGATGCTGCTTGGCGAGAAGGTCGACCGGCACCTCTGGTTGGCGATTATCGTGGGGCTGGCCGGCGTCATCGTGATGCTGCGGCCGGCCACGGCCGGCATCGTCAGCCTCGCCGGTCTTGCGGCGCTCGGTTCGGCAGTCGCCTACGCCCTGGTCGTGGTGATGGTGCGGTTCCTGTCGCGCACCGAGACGACGGCCTCGATGGTCTTCTGGTATCTCGCGATGCTGTCGATCGGCGCGGGGCTGCTCGCGGCACCCGACTGGGTGTCGATCGCGGCATCCGACGGGTACTGGATCCTGGCCATCGGACTCGCCGGCTGGGCCGGCCAGCATCTGATCACCGAGGCCTTCCGGCTTGCGCCCGCCTCGCTGGTCGCGCCTTACGAATATACCGCGCTGCTATGGGGCATCGGCATCGACTGGGTCGTGTGGCAGGCACTGCCGGGCGCGCGCATGCTGGTCGGCGCAGCCATCGTCGTCGCCGCGGGCCTTTACCTGTTGCACAGGGAAAGCCGGCGCCAGGCAGTCCCCACTTAGCGCGAGAGGTCTCGCAGCAGGCTTCGCCATTGCAGCAGTGCGCCGTCCAGCGTCGCGATGGGCACGCGTTCATTGAGCCCATGCGCGTAGCTGTCGCTCGGGTGCATGAAGATCCCGCCGACGCCGTAGCTCGGCACGCCCAGATTGCGGAAATACAGGCTGTCGGTCGCACCGGCGGACATTGACGGCACGATCGGCAGACCCGGCGCACGCAGGTCGATGGCTTTCCGCAGCGCCTTCATCACATCGTCGCGCAGCGGCGAGGCATCGCTCGGAACCGGCTTGTTGGCAACGGTGATCGTCGCTGCCGGATCCTCGATCACGCGCTCGAGCGTCGTCTTCACGCTGTCGACGGATTCACCGGGAAACACACGGCAGTTGATGTTGACCATCGCGCTCTGCGGCAGCGCGTTTGCGGCATGCCCCGCCCGCGCCATGGTCGCGACGCAGGTCGTGCCGAGCTGCCCGACGTGCTCCGGCTGCCGGGCCAGCAGATCGTAGGCCGCCTGATCGGCCGGATTCTCGGCGTAACGCAGCATGGCCGCGCCCACCTCACCCGGTGTCAGCGGGCCTGCCGCGCGGAAATACGCCCGGGTCAGTTCGCTGCTGCGAGCCGGGAACCGGAAGGCGGCGATTCTCGAGACCGCGCGCGCCATGTCATAGATCGCATTGCTGGCCGAAGGCCGGCTGCTGTGGCCGCCGGGATTCGTGAATGCGATCTGGAAATCCATGTAGGTCTTCTCAGCCGCCTGCAGTCCGTAAACGACCGGCTTGCGGTCGTCGCCGAGCAGCGCCCCGCCCGCATCGCTGTTCAGCAGCAGCTCCGCGTGCTTCAGCCGTTGTGCCAGCGCCGCCGTCGTGGACTGGGTCGTCTCCTCGTCACCGGTCAGTGCCAGCAGGATGTCGCGGCGCGGCCGGAATCCTTCCTGCCTGAGCCACAGCAGCGTTGCAACCATGGTCGCGATTCCGAACTTGTTGTCCGACGAACCACGGCCAAAGACATAGCCGTTCTCGATCACCGCCGTGAACGGATCCCGCTCCCAGTCCTCGCGAAATGCCGAAACGACATCCATGTGTCCGGCGATGAGGATCGGCTTTGCCGCCGGGTCCCTGCCCCGGTAACGGGCCACGAGTGTCGCGGTCTCGCCGTACGGCGTGATGGTGATGTCCTCGGCGGCGAAGCCGCCGTCCTTCAGCACGCCCGCGAGGTAGGCTGCGTAAGCCGGCACCTGGCCTTCGCCCTGAACGGTCTTGAACCCGACCGAACGGGTCAGGATCTCGAGCGCCTGCCCGGAGATCGCCTTCGGTACGCCGGTGTCGCTCGCCGACGCCGCCGCGACGAACTGCAACGACAGGAAGATCGCGCCCAGGGCGCGCCGGGTCGTGACGGATCGCATACTGGCATTCCTTTGCGGGTGGTGCCGCATTGTGGCAATGGCCGTTCCCGGCGCGCAAGCACCCGCGCGGGCCGGACTGCGCTAGAGTACGCGCCAACGGGGGGCTCAGGCCGAATGACGATTACCATCCTGCTCGCAGGGCTTGCGATCCTCGGCCTCGTGTTCACTCCCCTCCTGCTGGCAGAGGCCCGCAAGCGCGGCGAGCTGCGGCCGGATCCGGAGTCGATCGGAATCGGCGCGGTCACGAATTTCTTCGACACGCTGGGGATTGGCTCTTTCGCGACGACGACCGCGTGGGTGAAGTTCCGCGCGCTGGTGCCGGACAGCTTCATCCCGGCGACGCTGAACGTCGGCCATTCGCTGCCGACGATCGTGCAGGCAGCCATCTTCCTGGTCATCCTGGGCGTGCACGTGGATCCGGTCCTGCTGGCGTCCTGCATCGTCGCCGCCGTCGCGGGTTCGCTGCTCGGTGTACCGATCGTGGTCAAGGCGCCAGTGCGAGTCGTCCAGGGCGTGGTCGGCGTGGCGCTGCTGATCGCAGCCTGCCTGTACGCGATGAGCAACCTGGACCTGATGCCGATCGGCGGAGATGCGACGGCGCTGCCGG
>JAOUGR010000106.1 GCA_029857655.1 Gammaproteobacteria bacterium
TGCGTGCGCTCCATGCCGACCCGCTTGGCGAGCAGCCCGACCTTGCCATTGCACAACATCAGCTGCTGCAGCAGGTAGGCGCGCTCGAACTGCTCGCGCGCTTCGCGCAACGGCAATGCCAGCAGATCCTGCTTCACCAGGGGTTCGTTCGGGGCCTGTTGCAGGGCAAGCTGCTGCTCGATCTCGTCGAGCCCGATTTCTTCCGGACCGCCGATGATCAGCACCCTCTGGACGAGATTGCGCAACTCGCGCACGTTGCCGGGCCACGGATAGTTGCGCAGCCGGTTCTGTGCCGCAACGCTGAAGTGGCGCAATGGCATGCCCTCGTCGTCGACCAGGCGATCGATGTAATGCCGCAGCAGGTCCGGCACGTCTTCCGCGTACTCGCGAAGCGGCGGCACGCGGATCGTGATGACCTCGAGATGCGCCAGCAGGTCGCGCCGCAGGCCGCTCGCCGCGCTCTCGTGGCCGGGTTTCACTGCCGCAGTGAGGCGCACACCGAGCGGCATGCGGCGGCTGCCGCCCTCGCTCTGCCAGCTGCCCTGCTCCAGGTCCGCGACCAGCAGGCGTTGCGCGCCCGCAGACAGGTCTTCGAGCCCGCCGAAGAAAAGCGTGCCGCCATCCGCCTGCTCGTAAAGCCCTGCCTCGGCCCTCCCGCCTGCCTCGACACCGCGGAGCCTCGCCGCGGCAGTGTCGTCATCCAGGCTCGCGCAGGTCACCGCGATGAACGGGCCCGCCGATCGCGGACTGAGCGAATGCAGGTAGCGGGCGAACGCCTCGCGTCCCGTGCCCGACTCGCCGACCAGCAGCACGGGCGCGTCGTGGGCGGCGACCTGCTGCACCTGCTCGCGCAACTTGTGCATCAGGCGGCTCTTGCCGACCGGCGCGACCAGCGGCGGAATCAGCGTGCGCTGGCCCTGCCTGCGCCTGCGCCCGGATTCGAGCCCGCGCTCGACGACACGCAGTAGTTTTGCGATCGACAATGGCTTCTCGATGAAGTCGAATGCGCCAAGGCGCGTCGCCTCGACCGCCGTCTCGACCGTGCCGTGCCCGGACAGCATGACCACCGGGAACTTGAGCATGTTCTTCTCGGACCATTCGCGCAGCAGGGTGATGCCGTCCGTGTCGGGCATCCAGATGTCCAGCAGCACGAGGTCCGGTTCCTGCCGCGCGCAAGCACGGCGCGCGGCGGCGGCATCGGCCGCGGCCTCGACCTCATAGCCCTCATCCGTGAGGATTTCACCCAGCAGCCCGCGGATGTCAGCCTCGTCATCGACGACGAGAATTCTCGACGAACTCATGCTCGCTCTCTCCTTGCGGCCGGCAATGTGATCGAGATGCGCGCGCCTCCCTGCGGCACATTCTCAAGCTCCACCTGGCCGCCATGCTCTTCCACGATGCGCCGGACGATCGCGAGACCGAGCCCGGTGCCCTTCGGCTTGCTGGTGACATAGGGATCGAAGGCCTGCTCGATCAGACCGTCCTGGAATCCGGGCCCGTTGTCGATCACGGTCAGCACGATCTGGTCACCAGCGCGTTTCGTTTCGATCATGATGACAGGATTCTCCCGCCCGTCGAGCGCCTCGACCGAATTGGTCAGCAGGTTGTTCAACAGCTGCCGGATACGGCCCGGGTCCGCCTCGAGCATTGCTGCGCGTGCATCCAGCCCCAGGCCGAACGCGACGCGCGGATCCTGCGCGTGGTACAGGTCCGAGACCTGGCGGATCATGACATTTACGTCAAACTCGCTCAGCCGCATCTCGGGTGCCTTCGCATACTCGCTGAAGGCGGCCACCATCTGCTTCATCGCCTCGACCTGCTGGATGATCGTCTGGGTCGAGCGATCCAGCAGTTCCGCGTCGGAAGTCGCGAGCCCACGGAAGAGCTTGCGCCGCAACCGCTCAGCCGAAAGCTGGATCGGGGTCAGCGGATTCCTGATCTCGTGCGCGAGGCGGCGCGCAACCTCGCCCCACGCGGCCTGGCGCTGAGCCTGCAGGAGCTGCGTGATTTCGTCGAACACCAGCACCAGGCCACCGGCGCCGCCGGCATCGCCCGGTAGCGCCGTGCAGGCGCAGACCAGCTCGCGGCGGGAGGCCTCGCTGCGGAGTGTCACCTGCTCGCGCCACTCGCTTTCGCCGGCGTCGACATGCCGCTGCATCGTTGCGTGCAGCTGTCCGAGCAGGGGATGGCGCGCCGCGATTTCTGCCAGCGGCTGGCCGATCGCCTGGTCGAAGTCGACACCGAGGATGCTGCCGGCCGCGTGATTGGCAACACGCACGCGCAGGTCCGGCTCCAGCGAGATCACGCCGCTCGTCAGGCGCGCCAGGATCACGGCGAGCGAGGCACGCTCGCCTTCAACCGCAGCCTTGCTGCGCTCTGCTTCCTCACGCGCACGCGCCAGCTTGATGGTCATGTCGTTGAACGAAGTGACGAGAAAGCCGATTTCGTCGTGCGAAGGCTTCGACAGGCGCGTCTCGAAATTGCCCTTCGCGACCGCGCGCGTCCCGGCAATCAGTTCCTGCACAGGCCGCACCAGTCGCTGCGAAAAATAGAGGGCGCCGTACAAGGCCGCCAACAATGCCATCAACAGCACCAATGACAGGGTCAGCACGAAGCTGAGTTTCAGCGGTTCTCGCAGGAATGAAATGCGGCCGTATTGCTGGTACGCCTTCTGCACCGTCGCGGCGAGATCGGCGAGCCGCTGCGGCACCGGGTAAATCGCAATCAGCATGCGCGAGCCCTGCAGGCTCTGCGCGGCGCCGATGCGCGTTGCGGCGCGGATCAGGTAGCCTCCGCCAGGTGCCGGCTCGAGACTCACATAGGGCCGCCCTTGCCGGACCTGCTGAAGCACTTCCTCCTGCGGCACGCCTGGCAGTCCGTGCTGCATGCCCGCCGTGCTGTAGGCCTCGGGCTGACCGCCCGCGCTGGTGACGATCAGTTCGTCGGCACCGGCCAGGCGCAGGTGATTGTCGAGCGCCGCGTAGAGGTTTCTACCCTTCAGGTTGGACAGGTCGTCGGCGATTCGCTCGGTGCGCTCGAGGATTTCGCGCATGCGCAGATCGAGCGCCGCACGCGACAATCCGAGCGCATCGGACAGGCCTTCGCGCACCTCGGCATGGAACCAGCTGTCGATGCCACGCGTCAGGAACAGTACGGAGAACGTGAACACGAGCAACAGCGGTGCGACCGCAAGCCCGCTGAACATCAGGATCGTGCGGCCGCGCAATCGCGAGCCCGGCACGTGCCGGCGCCAGTCGCGAACGAAGTCGGTCACGCGGCCGCCGATCAGCGCGACCAGTACGACAACGCCCGCGATGTTGATCAGGAGAATCCACGGCTGCAACTGGCCGAAGCGCTGCGATCCCTCGGTGGTCACCGCAAGCAGCGCGAGCGCCGCGACCCACACCACGATGCCGATGCCGACCCCGATCGGCAGCCAGCGCCGCGTCATGGCCGCACGCTCCAGACGTACCAGTCGGTGCTGCGCGACCAGCTCTTCCAGAACAGCAGTATCTTGATTGCAACGGGCAGCTCGCCGATCTCGACAGATGCGCGCACGCGCATCTCGAAGCGCCCGTCTGGCGGCAGTTGCGTCGCGTCCGCGAGTGGCAGGGCGCTGATTCGCGCCAGCGCCGCGAATGCCTCCTCGCGCGAGGCGTGGCTCACTTGCTCACCGCTCACCGGCTCGCTCACGACATAGCGGTCGGCAATCGCGTCATGTGCAAGCTGCCACTGCCTGGTCAGCGATACGACGGTTTCGTCGGGAAGGAAGCGCCGCGCCGTGGTCGCCTCGGCCTCAAGATGCAGCGTGAGCGGCACACCCTCGTCGAAGGCCTGCCGGGCGGCCTCGGACAGGCCCAGGTCGAGCCGCACATCGAGCTGCCAGACGCCGTCCACGAGCTCGACATAGGCGTTGCGGATCTCGAAGCGGCCATCATCTGCGGCCATCGCGCGCAGGGTCGGCGCCGCGAACAGCAGCGTCGCGATGAAGACCAGCCCAGGATGTCGCCATTGCCTCAAATGCACGCCGGTCCCTCAGGCCCGCTTCTCGAGGCAGGCGTAATAGAAGCCATCGGCGTCGGCCGCGCCGCTTGGCAGCGCACAACCCGGCCCCGGGCACTGCACCGGCGCGACGCCCGGCAGCAAAAGCCTAGCAGATTCGGTCACATCCAAAGCCGTGGAGTCGGCCGACAGGAATTCGCCGACCATGGCCGAATTTTCCGCCCGCAGCACCGAGCAGCTCGCGTAAAGCAGCCGGCCACCGGGTGTGAGCAGGGCATAGACCGAGCGCAGCAGCGCGAGTTGCGCGGCCCTGAAGCGCGCGATGTCATCAGGCCGCCGCAGCAGCTTGATGTCGGGATGTCGCCGGATCACGCCCGTGCCCGAGCAGGGCGCGTCGAGCAGGATCCGGTCAAAAGCGCGGCCGTCCCACCAGTCGGCATTCGCGGCATCGCCGACGACGACTTTCGCAGTGAGCCTGAGGCGCGAAAGATTCTCCTCGATCCGCTTGCTGCGCAGCGGATCGATGTCGAGCGCAACGAGTTCCGCGATGCCCGGTTCCAGCTCGAGCATGTGGCAAGCTTTTCCACCCGGCGCAGCGCAGGCATCGAGCACGCGCATGCCGCTCTGCGCCGCAAGGAAGTAGGGCGCGAGCTGTGCGGCGGCATCCTGCACCGACACCGCGCCTTCGGCGAATCCCGGCAGTTCGCCGACATTAACCGGCTGCGCAAGCCTGAGTGCCTCCGGCGCAAATGCCGAGCACTCGGCGCTCATGCCGGCCGCAGCGAGTCTCGCAAGATAGGCATCCCGGGTTCCGTGCCTGCGATTGACGCGCAACCACATCGGCGGCTCCGCATTTCCCGCTGCCACGATGACCTGCCAGTGATCAGGCCATTCGTGCATGAGGGCATCGAGGAGCCAGGAGGGGTGGGCGTGGCGAGCCTGCGGATTTTCATGTGCCCTGCCCATGATCGCGGCACCCTCGCGCTGGAAGCGTCGCAGCAGTGCATTGACGAGGCCCGCGGCTCGCGGCCGCCCGAGCACGCGCGTCGCCTCGACCGTCTCCGCCACGGCCGCGTGCGCGGGCGTCGCGCCGTGCGAGAGTTGAAACAGCCCGACCAGTGCGAGCGCGCGAATCTCCGGGTCCAGCGCGGCGGCCGGCCTGTCGAGCAGCAGCCCGAGGCAGGCGTCGAGCTCGAAGTACCAGCGCAGGGTTCCGAATGCCAGCGACTGGATCGCGGGCCGCTGGGCCCGTCCCGGCACGACTTCGGCGAGCGCCGACTCGAGTCGCTGTCCATTGCCCGCGACTGCTGCCACGGCGCGGGCTGCAGCCGCTCTGATTCCCGCGGCCTCGCCCACGGTCAGGCCAGCACCAGGCCGGCGAAGCCGCGCGTGTTGGCGAAATCCGCGGCGGTGACGGCGCGGCGGCCCGGTAATTGCAGGCGCTCGATGGCGAGGGCATCCCCGCCGGTCATCACGACAATTCCCTGCGGCCCGGCAGCGAGGATCGTGCCAGGCTCCGGACCCGCGGCTGCAGGCACGACCCGGGCCTGCCAGATCCGCAGCTGCAGGCCCTCGAGCCGCGTCTCGGCAACCGGCCAGGGATTCAGCGCGCGGACCCGGCGTTCGATCACCTCCGCCCGTTCACGCCAGTCTATGCGCGCCTCCGATTTCTGCAGCTTGCGCGCGTAGCTGGCACGCGCGGGATCCTGCAGCTCGAAGCTCGCACAATCCGCGGCCAGCGCATCGAGCGCTGCGACGATCAACACGGCTCCTTCCGCGGCCAGGCGGGTCTCGAGTTCGCCCGCGGTTTCGCGGGGCCCGATCGCCAATTCCCTGCGCAACATGACCGGCCCGGTGTCGAGACCGGCTTCCATGCGCATGATGCAGACGCCACTCACCGAATCGCCCGCCTCGATCGCGCGCGCGACCGGCGCGGCACCCCGCCAGCGCGGCAACAGCGAGGCGTGGATATTCACGCAACCGAGGCGCGGCACATCGAGAATCGCCTGCGGCAACAACAGCCCATAGGCGACGACCACCATGACATCCGGTGAATGACCGGAAAGCCGCGCCGGGGCCACGGAATCACGCAGGGAATCCGGCTGCTCGACCGGCAATCCCAGGGACAGCGCGCGGGCCTTGACCGGGCTCGCCGCAACTTCGCGGCCGCGTCCGGCAGGACGATCGGGCTGCGTGTAGACGACGACCAGCCGGTGGCGCGACGCCGCGATCGCATCGAGCGCCGGCAGCGCGAATGAGGGGGTTCCGGCGAACGCGACCGCCAGGCTCTTTTCCACGGCCGCCTGCCGGTCAGATTGCCGGTGCGCGCGCGGGCGCCGGCGACCGGCCTTCGGCACTCAGGCGGCGGTCTTTTTCCAGCTTCTTGCGGACCCGCTGGCGCTTCATCTCCGACAGGTAGTCCACGAACAGCTTGCCGTCGAGATGGTCGATTTCGTGCTGGAGACAAATTGCCAGCAGGCCGTCGAGTTCGACCTCGAATGGCTTGCCATTGCGGCCGAGCGCCCGCACACGCACGCTTTCCGCGCGCTCGACCTCATCGAAAAAACCCGGCACCGACAGGCAGCCCTCCTGCGACCTGGTCGTGCCGTCCAGCCTGAGGATCTCCGGGTTGATGAAGACGCGCGGATCATTGCGCCCCTCGGAGACGTCAGCGACCAGGAGCCGCCGGTGCACATCGACCTGGGTCGCGGCCAGACCGATGCCATTTGCGGCGTACATGGTCTCCAGCATGTCGTCGATCAGTTCACGCAATGGGGTGTCCACGGCATCGACCGGAACCGCCCGGGCGCGCAATCGGGGGTCCGGATACTCCAGGATTGTGAGGCGCGTCATGTGAGTGGGGCCGTAGGTGCGTGTAACTGACCGGGGAATGCTGTTAAAGTTCGTCGAAGCATAGACTTATGCGCGTTTGGTGACCCGGAAGTATACGATCCTTCGGGCCGCCCCGGCAGTGAGGGAGCAACTCGCATGGCAGCGTCTGGCAATTCCCCGTCCCGCAACCCCGTCATCAGCCTGGCCGGCGCCGCGCTTTTGGCGCTTGCGCTGTCGATCGCCCTACCGGCCGGTGTCGCCACCGGCCAGCAGCAGGGAATCGACCGCAGCGTCATTCC
>JAOUGR010000144.1 GCA_029857655.1 Gammaproteobacteria bacterium
TCGCACCGGATGCGCCCGGGCACTATACGGTCCAGAAAGGCGACACACTCTGGGACATCTCGGCCAAGTTCCTGACTGATCCCTGGTACTGGCCGGAGATCTGGCACATCAATCCGCAGGTCGCAAACCCGCACCTGATCTATCCGGGCGACGTTCTCGCACTGACCTGGGTCGAAGGCCAGCCGCAGGTCATGGTCGAGACTGGCGGACCGATCCGCATGTCTCCGCGTGTGCGCGAGAGCCCGTTGTCGGAAGCGATCAACGCGATTCCATATGAAAGGATTGCCGCGTTCATGTCACGGCCCGAGGTGCTCGCGAAGGAGCAGGTCAAGGCAGCCCCCTATGTCGCGCATGGCCGCGACGACCGGCTGATTACTGCGGAAGGCAATGAGGTCTATGTGCGCCGTCTCGGGAATTCGCAGCCCGGCGGTCGTTACAATATTTATCACGTCGGTGACGAGCTGAAGGATCCCGACGACGGCGACGTGCTGGGTTACCAGGGCCTGTTTACGGGCCAGGGCAGCATCAAGCGCAGTGGCGATCCGGCCACGATGTTCATCGCCAGTTCGGCGCGCGAAACGCTCGATGGCGACATCCTGCTGCCCGAAAACGTCGAGATGAGGATGGATTTCATCCCGCGGGCACCGAAGTCGAATATCGAAGGCACGGTCATGTCGGTCATCGACCAACGTACGGTGGTGGCGGAATACGACATCCTGATCATCAATCGCGGCAAGCGCGATGGCCTCGAGCCCGGCAGCGTGCTCGCAACCTGGGCGGCCGGCGAGAAGGTCCGCGACACCACTGCCAACGCAGAGAGCGGCAGTGTGCAGCTGCCGAATGAGCGCACGGGCCTGTTCATGGTCTTCAAGACCTATGACCGCATGAGCTACGGGCTGATGCTGGAGTCTGAGCGCGAAATCAATGTCGGCGACAAAGTGCGTTCGCCCTAGGAAGAAAGCTTCCTGATTGAACGAAGCGCCGGCCACTTGGCCGGCGCTTTGCTTTAATCTTCCCGGCATGCGGGAATTCCCCAGCTTCACGACCCACCTCGAATGCAGCGCCACGGGAAAGCGCTATCCCGCCGACGTGCTGCACGGGCTTTCGGATGCGGGCAAGCCGCTGCTGGTGCGTTACGACCTCGATGCGATGCGCCAGGCTGTCAGCAGGGACGAAATTGCCGGACGCGCCGAAGGCGGGTTCTGGCGTTACCGCGAATTCCTGCCGGTGCGCAGGAGCGCCGATGTCGTGAGCCTCGGCGAAGCAGTCACGCCGCTCATTGCGGCACCGAAAGCTGCACGACTGCACGGCGCACACACGCTCCTGGTCAAGGATGAGGGCCGCCTGCCGACCGGATCGTTCAAGGCGCGGGGACTCGCTGTTGCGGTGTCGATGGCGAGCGCATTCGGCGTCAAGCGCATGGCCATGCCGACGAATGGCAATGCCGGGGCCGCGCTCGCTGCCTACGCGACCCGTGCGGGCATCGAATCCTGGGTGTTCTGCCCGGACGACACGCCCGAGGTCAATGTGCGCGAGATCGCATTGCAGGGAGCGCATGTATTCCTGGTCAACGGGCTCATCAATGATTGCGGGCGCCTGGTCAACGAGGGCAAGGCGGCGATGGGCTGGTTCGATGCGTCAACGCTCAAGGAGCCTTACCGCATCGAGGGCAAGAAGACGATGGGCATCGAACTTGCCGAGCAATTCGGCTGGCAACTGCCCGATGTAATTTTCTACCCGACCGGCGGCGGCACTGGGTTGATCGGCATGTGGAAGGCATTTGCCGAACTCGAAGCCGTCGGCTTCATCGATTCGAGGCGCCCGCGCATGGTCGCCGTCCAGGCAACGGGCTGTGCGCCGATTGTCAGGGCCTGGCAGCAAGGCAGCGAACATGCCGAACCCTGGAAGGACGCCCATACCCTGGCCGCCGGCATCCGCGTTCCGGGTGCGATCGGCGATTTCCTGATCCTGCGCGCCGTCCGTGAGAGCGGCGGCTTCGCGATCGCCGTGGAAGACGAGGCGATCACGGAAGCGCAGGCCGAGATGGCAAGCGCGGAGGGCTTGCTGCTGTGCCCGGAAGGTGCCGCGACCTACGCGGCCTGGCGCGCGGCGCTTGCCGGTGGCCTGGTCGGGCGCGAAGAGCGGGCGCTCCTCTTCAATTGCGCGACCGGCCTCAAGTACCCGATGCCGAAGGCGGGCCGGCCGGTCGACTGTCACGGCCCCGTGGACTACGCGGCCCTGGCAGGCGGGCAATAGCCGCGCGCAGGTCGGTCTCCCCGCGGCGCAGGTGGGCCCAGTGGCCGCGTGGCCGATAGCGCCCGAGCGCGTGCATCAGCCCCTGCTTGGCGGAGTCATCGAGGCCGTATGCGGCGAGCCAGGCGTTGCAATGCTCCGCCGGAAAATGCGGCCGAAGCCGGTACACCAGGTCGAGCAGGTCGAAGGTCGCCATCCGCGTCGCGGCGATGCCGCGCGGAAAGACGTGGCCGTAGGACATGTCGATCACGTGGAACGCGGGCGCTCCCCCGGCGGGAAACGAAACCAGGATATTCCTCGGCGCCAGGCCACCGTGCGACACGCCACAGTCGTGCATGCTCCTCACGAGTCTCAACAGTTGCGAGAGATCCGCGACCACGCCCGGCCGCTGCAGCAGCTTGTCGAGCGCCGTCGCGCCGGCGACCTCGCGCGTCACGAGCATTTCATAAAGGCCGTGCGGATCGCGGCGGCCGTGCGACCATGACAGCGGCACGGAACAGGGAACACCGTTTCGAACCAGGTGCGAAAGCAGCTTGAATTCGCGCTCGGCGCGATACGGGATGAACCAGCGGCGCAGCGGATCGTAGAAGGGCCGCCGGCGATAAAGTTTCACGATCGCGCGGCCGCCGTCCTGCAGGATTTCCGACCAGACAAGCGTGCCGTATTCGGCCTTGATCAGGATCTGCCCGGGTCCGGCGCCGGGGGCGCTCATTTCATCCAGCGCGGTATCGATGCCGGCGCCCGGCGCAGTCACGCGATTCCCTGGTCCTTGACGATCAGCGCGTAGCGGTGGCCGGACCCGATGCGTGACAGCGGCGGCGCAGCTACGAGCCTTGCGCCACGCTCCTGGGCGAGCTCTGCGACGCGCGCCGTCGTCATGGTCATCTTCGGCGGCTGGCGGTCAAGGGGCCTGCGCAGTCGCCTCAGCACGTTTTTCAGTGAATGATGATCGAAGAAAGTCATGATCACGAAGCGCCGCGACACCCGCAGCAGCTCCGTCAGCAGGCGCTCACGCTCGGCTGCGGTAGGCAGGTGATGCGAAAGTCGCACGCAGACCGTGCCGTCAACGCTCCCGTCCCGCAACGGAATGTGAAATGCCGACGCGGTCATCCAGAGGCGGGGAGTCGTCACCGATGACTCCGCGCGCCCGAACAGCAGCTGGCCATGCGCGATGTCGGCCTCGATCACGAGATCGGCCGACGCCGCGAAGGCCGGCGTCAGGCGGCTGCCACCACAAGGCAGGTCAAGAATGATCCGGGACCGGCCAACCCGTCCGATGAGCTGCCGGAGCAGCTTGAACTCGCGCTGCGTACTCTGGCGCTTCAGCAGGCGCTGGCGGTAGCTCAAGTTGTAGGCCGCGGCGCGATCGACGCGCTGGTATTCGCCCTGATAGCTGGTGCTCTGCTCGCCGGCCTGCGGCTCGCCCCAGGTTTCCGAGGTGCCGCGTATGGCGAGCAGCGCGATGCCATCGCGCAGCGGATAGCTGGCGCCGCAACTTGTACAGTCGATCGAGTCAGAGCCGATCGCGACCCTCGCTGCACAGCCCGGACACACCAGCGACTCCGCAATGGTTTCTATCCCGGCGCTGCCATCCCGGCCAGGCGCCGGTACTAATGAAGTCATCGCGTCAGCGCTCCTTTCCCAGGTACGAATCAGCCCAAGATGGACGATCGGCGGTCAGAGTTTCAATCTAATCGGGAATCTTGCGCCAAATCAACGACTAGGGCCCGCACGACCCCGCTATTTCTGCCGCTACGCGGCCCAAATCGTTTGCCCCGGCAGGGCCGCGATTTCGGATCATGGCCCGGTGACGTCGCGGACCCAAACCGCAGTGCAGGGCGCATGGCTTCGCCTTGCGCGCGTTCCCGGCCTCGACATTGCCGACGCCAGGTCGCTGCTCGCCCGCCTCGGCGGCCCTGAGGCGCTGCTCGCGGCAGACGAGGTGGAACTCGCGCGTGCGGGCGTCGCGCGCGCCGGCCTGTCCGCGATCGCGTATCCGGACGAGGCAGCGCTCGAGCGCGACCTGCGCTGGCTCGATATGCCCGGGCACTGTCTGCTCACCGCTGATGACCCCGGCTATCCGCCGCAACTTGCGGCGACTAGGGGCGCGCCGCTTGCACTCTTCGTCCGAGGCAGGCCATCCGTCCTGTCGCTGCCGCAACTCGCGATCGTCGGCAGCCGTTCAGCCACGGCCGCGGGCCGGGAAACCGCATTCGAATTCGCCGCACGCCTCTCCGCCGCCGGGCTCGCGATCACGAGCGGCCTCGCCACGGGCATCGACGCGGCCGCGCATCGTGGTGCCCTCGCCGCAGGCGGCATGACGATCGCGGTGTGCGGCACCGGGCTCGACCTGGTCTACCCCGCGGAGCACGCCGCGCTCGCCGCATCGATTGCCATACAGGGAGCGCTGGTATCGGAGTTCTCAACCGCGACGGCACCGGTTGCGGCAAACTTTCCGCGCCGCAATCGCCTGCTTTCAGGACTCGCGCGCGGCGTTCTGGTCATCGAGGCAGCCGAGCGCTCGGGCTCGCTGATCACGGCGCGGCTCGCCGGCGACCAGGGACGCGATGTCATGGCGGTGCCCGGGTCGATACATAACGCGCTCGCGCGCGGTTGTCATCGCCTGATCAAGGACGGCGCGGCACTTGTCGAATCACCCGAGGATGTGCTCGCAACAATCGGCTTTACCGGGTTCGCGACAGCCTCTGCGGCGGGTGCGGAGGCCCCCGGCGGGATCCACAATTCCAACGGCCAGTTGGACAGCGCGGAAGAAATGCTGTTGAATGCGCTCGGTTTCGAGCCGGCGGATCTCGACAAATTGGTCGAAAGAACGGGCTTTCCGGCCCATGCTGTCGCCTCGATGATGCAAATGCTCGAATTGGAAGGTCGGATCGAGTCGCTAGCCGGCGGGCGTTACAGCCGGACTCCACCGAGGCAGGCCCGATGAAGGAAAGCGTTCTCGACATCCTTATTCACCTGTTCGAGAACTTCCTGGACGCCGATGACGACAGCGCGCCAAGCCGGGATGCCTTGAAGCAGGAGCTGGAGCAGGCTGGTTACCCGGAAACGGATATCGAGCGCGCGCTGGCATGGCTCGAGAGCCTGGCCGCCGATCCCGACCGGGCCATGAGCGAGGGCACGGCACGCGCGGTGCGCGTGTTCAGCGGGCATGAGCAGGTGCGCCTCGACACGGATGTACGCGGCTATCTGCTGCACCTGGAAAATCTCGGCATCCTGTCAGCCGCGCAGCGTGAGGTCGTCATCGACCGGCTGCTGGCGCTCGAAGCCGACGACATCGACATCGAGCAGCTCAAGTGGGTGGTCCTGATGGTGCTGTTCAGCCAGCCGGGACAGGAAAACGCCTACCAGCGCATGGAAGACCTGGTGTTCGACGAGCGACGGGACGCAATGCACTGAGCGCCGGCGGCAAGGGTCGGCCAGTGAGCCGCGGCCGGGCCCGCGGCTTTGGCGTCTTTGGGGACTACGTGAGACGAAGTAGAGCATGAGCACCAAT
>JAOUGR010000293.1 GCA_029857655.1 Gammaproteobacteria bacterium
CGCAAGGTCATCTATCGCCAGCGCACCGAGATCATGTCCACCGACGACATCGCGGGCGTTATCCGCGACGTGCGCGCCGAGGTCGTGCACGGAATCGTCGCCGCGTACATCCCGCCCGAGAGCGTGGAAGAGCAGTGGGACGTTGCCGGGCTCGAGCAGGCCATCGAGCGCGACTTCGCGGTGCGCACCGGGCTCGCGGCCTGGCTCGCCGAGAACCCCGAGCGGCGTGGCGACGAGGCTGCCGCAAGGCTGCTCGAGGCGATCGAAGCAGCTTACGAGGCAAAGGTCCAGCAGGTCGGCGAGCCGGTCATGCGCCACCTCGAGCGCGCGGTGATGCTGCAGCAGCTCGATGGCCACTGGCGCGAGCACCTGGCGGGCATGGATTACCTGCGCCAGGGCATCTACCTGCGCGCCTACGCACAGAAGAATCCGAAGCAGGAGTACAAGCGCGAGGCCTTCGCGCTGTTCACTGCAATGCTGGACCGCATTCGCAGCGACACCGTCATGATGTTGCAGCGCCTGCAGGTGCGCACCGAGGAAGAGATCGAACGCGAGGAGGCGGAGCGCCAGCGGCGCCTGCAGAGCCGGATGCAGCTGCAGCACGCGGAGCCGCCCGCAATTGCGACTGAATCGCGGCCGGTGTCCGCGGATTCCGGCCGCGCGCCTGCTGCAGCGGCTGCGCCAGCCCCGGCTGCGCCGCCATTCGTGCGTGGGGAGCGCAAGGTCGGGCGCAATGAGCCCTGCCCTTGCGGTTCGGGCAGGAAATACAAACACTGTCACGGGGCGATTCAGAAAACGGGCGGTTGAGAGTGGCGGCCCCAGCAGCAGGGACACCAGGGATGGCGGAGCTACCGGAAATTCATGTCATAGCCGGCGCGTTGTTCGACGCCAGCGGCCGGGTCCTGATCGCGCAACGGCCGCGTGGCAGCCACTTGGCTGGGCGCTGGGAATTTCCCGGCGGCAAGCTGGGTTTCGGCGAGGACCGGCTGGTCGGCCTGAAGCGCGAGCTGGCCGAAGAGCTTGGTGTTGCCGTGCACTCGGCCCGGCCGCTGATCCGGCTGTACCACAGCTACAATGATCGCCGCGTGCTGCTCGACTTCTGGCGCGTCATCGAATACGCGGGCACTCCCAAAGGCCTCGATTCGCAGGCACTTGCCTGGGTCAAACCCGACGATCTGCCGGGCCACGACATGCTGGAGGCCGACCGCGCCATGGTGACGGCATTGCGCCTGCCGCAACTCGCCCGGGTCGTCTCCGGCGCGGCCCAGCTTTCAGCGCTGGGTGGGAGCGAGGCGCAGACGATTTTCTGGCACATTGCCGAATCATCGGCCGCGCAACTCGATACCGCTGTCGTGCGATGTGCCCGCGCTGCCGGCCACCGCGTTTTTGCGCTGGGCGAAGGCGTCGAGGCGATTCGGATTGCCGCAGCAGCCGGGGCCGACGGCGCCGTGCTGCGCCGGCATGGGCAGAACCTGCATGTGGACCGCGTGGGCACATTCCTGGTCGGCGTGGTCTGCGAGGACGAGGCTGCCGCGCTCGAGTCGATCGGCGAAGGCGCGCATTTCCTGGTGGTTGCGCCGAAGCGCGGTCCGATGCTGCATCGCGAACTCGAGCATCTTTGTGCGGTCGCCGGCATCCCGGTGTTTGCCGGTTGGTACCCGGACGCACGCCGCCTCGCCCAGCTGCAGCTGGCCGGCGCGCATGGCTGCGCGATCATCGCGACATCAAAGGTCGCCCGCTCGTAGCTCGCGATCGAAGAAATCCAGGATTGTGTTCCAGCCGTGGATGCCGGTTTCCCTGAAACTGAGCGCGCCGTGCTTGCTGCCAGGATAAGGCACGACCTCGAACAGCCGGCCGGCGGCGACCAGCTCCTTGATCAACAGTGTGGTGTGCGTGAAGAGCACGTTGTCGTCGGCCATGCCGTGCATCACTAGCAGCCGGTCACGCAGCGCCCCGGCATGGGCCAGCACGCTCGACTGCTGGTAGCCATCGGCATTCTCATCCGGCATGCCCAGAAAGCGTTCGGTGTAATGAGTATCGTAGAGCCGCCAGTCGGTTACCGGTGCGCCTGCGACACCGGCGGCAAACGTGCCGGGTGACTGCATCAACAGCAGCAGCGTCATGTAGCCGCCATAGCTCCAGCCATGGACACCGATGCGCGCAGGGTCCACGAATGGCTGCTGCCTGAGCCACTCGACACCCGCGAGCTGGTCCACCACCTCGACGCCACCCAGGTGCCGGTAGAGCGCGGTCGCAAAGGCCTGGCCGCGGCCGCCGGCCCCACGATTGTCGAGCGCGAACACGACGTAGCCGCGCTGCGTGAAGAGTTGCACCGCCTGGCCACCGCGCCGATCGCCCCAGCGGCGCTGCACGATCTGCACGGTCGGCCCGCCGTACACCAGCACGATAGCGGGGTAGCGGCGGCCCGCCACGAATCCGGCGGGCTTGTGGAGCTGCCAGTAGAGCGGCGTGCCGTCGGCCGCGGGCAGCGTGCCGAATTCCGGCGTCACATGCCGGTCAAGGTATGGCGCGTAGGGATGCCGCTCATCGAGCCGGTTCTCGACCAGCCAGGTGAGCCGTTTGCCGGCGGCGTCGTGCAGCGACAGTTGCGGCGGCTGGCCAGGGTCGCTGTAGCTCAACAGGTAGCGCTTCGCGTCCGGCGACATCGTGACGTTGTGCCAGCCGTCCTGCGACGTCACCATTCGTGGCGCGCGCTGGGCGAGCGCATCGAGGCTGGCGACATGAAGCTGCCGCTCGAGCGGCGTCTTGAGGGTCGCCATGAAATAGACACGGCCGCGCCTTTCATCGATACCGCGGACTGCCGGCGACTGCGATTCGCCCAGGACATCCCAGTCGCCCCCGGTGACGGCGTCCTTCAGCCGGCCGTCATAGCCGTAGCGATACAGGTGATTGTGTCCGGTTCGCTGCGAAGCCCACAGCAGTTCCTTGCGGGCCGGCAGGAAGTAAAGGTCGTCATGCAAATCGACCCAGGTATCGCTCAACTCCGAGAACAGCAGGCGTCCGCTGCCACCAGCCACAGGAATGGCCAGCAGGTCCAGCCGTTTCTGGTCGCGCGACTGGCGCTGCACCAGCAGCCGGTCGCCCTCGGGAAACCAGTTCACGCGCGCGAGGTATTGATCGGTGCGGCCGAGATCCGCCCAGGCGATCTCGCCGGTGTCCACCGCGAGAATGGCGAGACGAACATCCGCATTCGCGGCACCGGCGGCCGGGTAGCGCTGCCGCAGCACGCGAAATCCGTCCGCGTGGACCTCGAAGCGCTCGAGTTCGGCGACCGGCGATTCGTCCACGCGCGTGAACGCGACATGGCGCTCATCGGGCGACCACCAGTATCCGGTATTGCGATCCATTTCCTCCTGCGCGATGAATTCCGCGACGCCGTGGCTGAT
>JAOUGR010000294.1 GCA_029857655.1 Gammaproteobacteria bacterium
GTAGGCGATGCGGATCAATTCGAAGTTGTCGGCGTTCTGGCCCGGGCCGCGCGCATAGACCGTCGGAATCTTGTCGGTCAGCATCAGCATCGAGCGCGTCGTCTCGAGATGCCGGAACTGCACCGGCACGTCCTGCGGCTCGACGCCGCCGCCCAGCACATGGATGACCTCGTGGTTCTGGCACAGTTTCTGGATGTTGCAGAAATCCTCGAACGAGCCCGCGCGCTTGCCGCGGGCGGTGTCCATGATGTTCGGCGGGCCCGAGGTCGGCGCGAATACGACATGCCGGCCCCAGACCGGCATGTGGCGTTGCGGGTCCCTGGCATGCAGGGTGATTTCGCGCGGCGCTTGCGCAAGCGACTCCGTGACCAGGCCGCGGTCGAGCCGCACGTTGAGCGTCGATTCATCGACACTCGCGCCCGCGTGCCGGTAGGCCGCGCGCGCCTCGGGCAGCAGCACGCGCATGCCATGGGTTTCCAGGATCGTCAGGGCCGCCTGGTGGATGGCGGCGACCCGGTCGTCGGAAAAGACCTTGAGCGGCTCGAACGGATTGATCAGGTGCCGGTAGCTGCGCGAGCGATCCGGCGCCGGGGCGGGACGCGCTTCAGTGCCCGGGCGCCTGCGCGACCGGCGGTGTCCGCCGTCCGCATCGGCGGCCGGAGTGGAGGCTGCTTCAGTCATTCGAGACGGCAATGCGGACGTGCGAGTCTTCTGCGGCTTTCTTTGGACCAAAGGCCTCGATGAGCCAGGAACGGAAGAGCGCAACTGCCGTGTCGCTCAGCGCCTCCGGGTGAGTGAGGAGATAGTAACCGTAGCCGTCGTCGAGCACGACGTCGAATGGCCGCACCAGCCTTCCCGCGCGCAGGTCCTGGGCAAAGAGGTTCACGTCGACCAGCGCGACGCCTTCGCCGCTCAGGGCGTACTGGACGGCGAGCAGTGCGGTATCGAACACCAGGCCGCGCTCGTAGTTGAACTGCGCGAGGCCCGCCTGCTTTGCAAGCAGCGACCACATGTGATGGCGCGGAAGATCCGCGATGCGCACGTGGAGGAGTTCATTGTCGCGGACGAAGGTCGCGAGGTCCTTGCCGGCATGTCGCCGCGCCAGATCGGGGTGACAGAGAATGCCCAGCCGCACCGGCCAGAGCAAGTCGCTCACGTATTCGGTCACGGAGGGCTTGGAGTAAACGACCGCAACGTCCACGTCGGCGGGCGGGGGGCCGACGCCGTAGGGGCTCACCAGATCGATTTCCACTTCGGCGTTGGCGCGTCGGAACTCGCGCAGGATCGGTACCGCGACGTGCACCGCAAAAGTCGGGGGCATCTGCACGCGCAGGGTGCGGAGCGTCGGGGTGCCGCCATTGCGGATCTCGTCCAGCGAGTACTCGAGCCGGTCGAAGGACTTGGTGACCGCCGGCAGCAGGTGCTGGCCGGCCTGAGTCAGGACCAGCGAGTGCGGCCGGCGCTCGAACAGCTGGGTGCCGATCAGTTTTTCGATGGAAATGACATGGCGCGACAGCGCGCTCTGCGAGATCACCAGGGCCTGCGCCGCGCCGGTAAAGCTGCCGTGCCTGGCGACCGCCTCGAAAGCCCGCAACCCGTTGAGCGGCAGCCAGCGCCGGTCGATCCGGACTCGATTCACCTCGTCCTCCTCGGCGTCCCCGGCCGGTGTCGTCGGGCCATTGTGGAACGGTACGGGCAGCGTGTCACGGCGCCAGCGCCATGGTCCGGCGCGCCCGCTGGCGGTGCAGGGCTGCCATGAGCCTGTATATACGCGTCCGGGCGGACTGTCAGCAAGCTGCGACCGCCATCGCCGCCCGAGATATCCCAAACCGGCGCGGGCGCAGCATCACCGCTCCTGTGCGCGACGCATTGGCGCGCGCATCTGGAGTGGCCGCCGCGGACTACTGGCCTCGAGCCCGCCGCGCCACGGGCGTCGTAGCCCGCGTGGCGCCGCCGCCCGTGGCATCGTGCGGGCTGATCCACGCAGCCGAAGTCGATCATGGCCGCCAATGCCTTTTTTCGCTGGCGGGAAGTCTTTCCTGCATTGGCCGGCCGCGATCGGATGTTTGCGATTGAGCTTATGCTGGCACCATGAAGCCACCGGTGCGCTGCACCCAACGCGAGTGAGCCGCTCCCATGAAGCTCAAGGACATCCAGACCTTCGTCGTCGGCAATCCGCCGCCGCACCACGGCGGCCGCTACTTCGTGTTCGTAAAATTGACGACGGACGACAACATCTCGGGCCTGGGCGAAGCGTATTGCGTGCCATTTCATCCCGACCTCGTCGCACGGATGCTCGAGGACGTGTTCGGACGCCATCTTGCCGGCCAGGAGCCGCACGCGATCGAGTCGATCTGGCGCCGTGTCTATTCCAGCGGCTTCACGCAGCATCCGGATCTGACGCTCGTCGGCGTGCTGAGCGCGCTCGAGATGGCGTGCTGGGACATCGTCGGCAAGGCGGCCGGTCAGCCCGTCTACCAGCTGCTTGGCGGCCGGGTGCACGAGCGGCTGCGCACCTACACGTATATCTATCCGCGGGCGGGCGAGAGCGAAGCCGTCTATCACGACGCGGATCTCTCGGCCGAGCGCGCGGTGGAGTACCTCAAGCAGGGATTCACCGCGATCAAGTTCGATCCCGCCGGCGCCTACGGTGCTTTTGACGGACGCCAGCTTTCGCTCGAGGCGCTCGACCGGTGCGAACGCTTCATGCGCCAACTGCGCGCAGCGGTTGGCAACAAGATGGATCTGCTGTTCGGCACTCATGGCCAGATGACTGCAGCGGGCGCAATCCGTCTCGCACGCCGCATCGAGCCCTACGATCCCCTGTGGCTGGAAGAACCGGTGCCGCCGGACAGTCCGGAGGAATCGGCGGTGGTTGCCCGCGCCACCTCCGTGCCGATCGCGACTGGCGAGCGGCTGACGACCAAGTACGATTTCGGCCGCTTGCTGCGCGTGGGCGGGGCCGCGATCCTGCAGCTGAATCTCGGCCGTGTCGGCGGAATCCTCGAAGCGAAGAAGATCGCCGGGATGGCGGAGGTGCAGCATGTGCAGATCGCTCCGCATCTCTATTGCGGACCCGTGGTGGGCGCGGCGAATATCCAGCTCGCGACCTGCAGCCCGAATTTCCTGATTCTCGAAGGCATCGAGCGCTGGCAGGGGTTTCACGCCGATATCCTGAAGAAGCCGGTCGAATGGCAGGACGGCTACGTCATTCCGCCGAAGGCACCGGGTCTTGGCGTCGAGTTGAACGAAGAGGTCGCGCGCAGGCACCCGTACCAGGGCACGAAGCTCCACCTCGGGATGGCGGACGAACCGGTCCGGTAGCGCCCGCGTCCGACGCACCGGCGTCAGAGCGTCAGCACGATCTTTCCGACATGCGCCTTCGAGAGAAAGGCGGTCTG
>JAOUGR010000295.1 GCA_029857655.1 Gammaproteobacteria bacterium
CATCGTGGTTGCGGCCAGGAGTGCCGACGGCACCAATGCTGTCCTCGTAGAAGTCAACTGTGAAACGGATTTCGTCGCCCGCGAGCAGGACTTCCAGGCATTCGCCGCGGCCGTGGCCGTGGCGGCACTACAGGCTTCCGTGACGTCGGCCGAAGCAGCGGCGACGCTCCCGCTCGCCGGCGGCGCGACGGTCGAAGTGACGCGCCGGAACCTGATCGCCCGGATCGGCGAGAACATCACCGTGCGGCGCCTGGAACGACTGACTGCGCCGACGGTCATCGGCAGCTATGTGCACGGGACACGGATCGGTACGCTGGTCGGGCTCGAGGGCGCCGATGCGACGCTTGCGAAAGATATCGCGATGCACATTGCCGCGGCGAATCCGCAGTATGTCCAGCCCGCCGATGTCCCGGAATCCACGCTCGACAAGGAGCGCGAGATCCTGGCCGCGCAGGCTGCCGGAGAAGGCAAGCCCGCTGCAATCGTCGAAAAGATGGTGGAGGGGCGGCTGCGCAAGTACCTGGCGGAGATCTGCCTGACCGGCCAGCCATTTGTGAAGGATCCGGAGACGACGGTCGGCAAGCTCCTCGAGGCTGGCGGCGCCAGGGTCACTGCATTCCTTCGCTATGAAGTCGGCGAGGGAATCGAGAAAAAGCAGGAAAACTTCGCTGCCGAAGTCATGGCGCAGGTGGAAGCCGCAAAGAACCGGCCTGAGCATGACGATCCAGGCAACGGCCACGCACGGTAAGCATCTGAACCCCGCCGCGGCGGGGTTCCTTATAATCGGCAGGGCTGCTTGAAGGGGATGGAGATGGCAGAGCCGCAAGCCGCAAAGCCGCTGACGCGGATACTGCTGAAGGTCAGCGGTGAGGCACTGCTCGGCGCCGAGGACTACGGCATCGATCCGGTCGTCCTGAAGCGCGTCGCCGGTGAGATACGCGATGTCATGGCGCGTGGCGTGCAAGTGGCCGTCGTGATCGGTGGCGGGAACATATTCCGCGGCGCGGGTCTGGCGCGCGCAGGCATGGACCGCGTGACCGCCGATCACATGGGCATGCTGGCGACCGTCATGAATGGCCTGGCGCTGCAGGATGCGCTGGAAGCGCTCGGGGCACACGCCCGCGTGCAGTCGGCGCTCCGCGTCCAGGAAGTCTGCGAGGACTACATCCGGCGACGTGCCGTGCGGCACCTGGAAAAGGGCCGCTGCGTGATATTCGCTGCCGGCACGGGCAATCCGTTCTTCACGACCGACACCGCGGCATCGCTGCGCGCCATCGAGATCGAAGCCGATTTACTGCTGAAGGCGACCAAGGTCAACGGTATTTATGACGACGACCCGGTCCGTAATCCGCGCGCGCAGCGGTACCGCAGACTTTCATTCGACAAGGTGCTCGATGACCGCCTGAACGTGATGGATGCCACCGCGATCGTCATGTGCCGCGACAATGGCCTGCCACTGCGGGTCTTCAACCTGATGAATGAGGGCGACCTGATGCGCATCGTCGATGGCGAGGATGTCGGAACGCTGGTCGCGAATGGGCTGTAGCCAGGCTATATGAGGACACAGTCATGCTGGATGAAATGAATCGCGACGCGACGCAACGCATGTCCCGATGCGTTGCAGCATTGCGGGACCACTACCGCAAGATGCGCACTGGCCGGGCCAACACCGGCCTGCTCGAAGGCATCAAGGTCGACTATTACGGCAGCGAGGTGCCGCTGAACCAGGTTGCCAATGTCACGGTCGAGGATGCGCGCACGCTGGCCGTCACGCCCTGGGACAAGTCGGCCGTCAGCGCCGTTGAAAAAGCGATCATGAAGTCCGATCTTGGCCTGATGCCCAATACGGCCGGGCAGGTGATCCGGTTACCATTGCCGCCGATGACCGAGGAACGGCGCCATGAGCTGACGAAGGTCGCGCGCCACGAGGCCGAGAATGCGCGTGTGTCGGTCCGCGCCGTGCGCCGCGACCTGATGAACGAGCTGAAGGAAATGCTGAAGGAGAAAATGATCTCCGAGGATGACGACCGTCGCTCCCAGGACGAGATCCAGAAACTGACCGACCGGCACGTGCACGAAATCGATGCCGTGCTTGCCGAAAAAGAAAAAGAACTGCTGCAGGTCTGAGATGCCGGCACCCGCCACCGAACAGCCGAGCGCAAGGCCGGTGCCGCGCCATGTCGCGGTGATCATGGACGGCAACGGCCGCTGGGCACAGCAACGCTCGCTGCCTCGCGCGGCTGGTCATCGCGCCGGCGCCCGCACGGTCCGCTCGACGATTGAATATTCGGTCCGCCGCGGTGTCACGGCATTGACGCTGTTCGCGTTCTCGAGCGAGAACTGGCTGCGGCCGGCCGAGGAGGTCGGCTTGCTGATGCAGCTTTTTCTCGAGGCACTCGATCGCGAAGTCGCGGAACTGGATGCCAATGACGTGCGGCTGCGATTCATCGGCGACCGCGCGCGGCTTGCGCCGGCGCTGGTCGACAGGATGTCCGCGGCGGAAGAGCGCACTGCCGATCACCGCCGGCTGGACCTCGTGGTGGCCGTCGCCTATGGCGGACGCTGGGATCTCACCCAGGCTGCGAAACGACTCATGGGCATGGCGCAGGCCGGCACGCTGGACCCGCAATTGCTGGACGAAACGGCACTTGCCGGCTGCCTGACGACTGCGGGTCGCGAGCAGCCGGACCTGTTCATCCGCACTGGGGGCGAGCGGCGCATCAGCAACTTCCTGTTGTGGGACCTCGCCTACACGGAACTCTGGTTCACCGACACCCTGTGGCCGGACTTCGATGAATCGATCTACGAGAGCGCGCTCGAGGATTTCGCCGGCCGCCAGCGCCGCTTCGGCCGCACCGCGGCCCAGTTGCAGGCCAGTTGATGCTCGCACAACGCATAGTCACGGCGATCGCGCTGGTGGCGCTGCTCGCGATCGTATTGCTGCTGCTGCCGCCGGTCTACGCGGTGACGGCGCTCGCGGCCATGATCCTCGCTGGCGCCTGGGAATGGGCAGCGCTTGCGGGGCTGGAGTCGTGGCTGGTGCGCGTCGCCTACGTGGGTGCCTGCGCGGTGGCGATGGCCGTGCTGTGGTTTGCGACCAATGAACCAGGGAAGTTCGAGTCCGTGCTGACCGTGGTGATGCTCGGCTGGATCCCCCTGTTCGGATGGATCGTGCTTGCGCCTGGCCTCAAGCTCCGCGCTCTCGCCGTTGTCGCCGGGCTCTGGGTGCTGGCACCTGCATGGCTCGCGGTGGTGAGGCTCTACATGCAGCCAGAGCATGGCCGTGAACTGGTGGTGTTCGTGCTGGTGCTCGTCTGGGCAGCCGATATCGGGGCTTTTTTCGCGGGCCGGCGCTTTGGGCGCCTGCGCCTCGCGCCGCTCGTCAGTCCCAACAAGACC
>JAOUGR010000296.1 GCA_029857655.1 Gammaproteobacteria bacterium
CAGCCGTTTCGCCCGGCGTTCGTTCTCGCAGTTCGTGGAAGCGCAGGGCGGCACCCTCTGGCGCGCGGATTTCTACGTGCGGCGCCGCGACGCGGAGATCGGCATCCGCCTGCAAAGCACGCTGATCGAGGAGGACGCAGGCGGCACGCTTGAATATCGCGTGGAACTGGACGGCGGCCGCGTGGCGATCGGCAAGCTCGTCGCGACCGTGCAATTGCCGGAGGGCGTGAGCTACACCCCGGGCAGCACGCGCGTGGATGGCGTCGCCGCCGCCGATCCGGCGATCGCGGAAGGATTCGCGAGTTTCCGGCTCGGCGAACCGGGCGCCGACTGGCGGCGGGTGATCGAGTTTCATGGCCGCGCAACCGGCGAGCGCAAGCGCGGCATGGTCCGGGAATACACGCTGCGCGCGCAGTTTGACTCGGGCATGGCGAGTCTCCAGCCGGATGGCGCGGCCTCGGTGAATCAGCTCATCGCGAAACTGCGCGGCAGCCGCATCCAGCGCATTGCCGTCGTGGGGCACACCGACAGCCAGGCCCTGACGGCGGCACGCCAGAAATTCTTCCGCGACAATCACGCGCTGTCGCAGGCGCGCGCGCTGACCGTTGCAGAGGCGCTGGCGGCGGGCCTCGGCATCCCGGCGGACCGGTTCAGCACCGACGGCAGGGGACCGGACCAGCCGCTGGCAGGCAACGACACGCCTGCCGGCAGGGCGCAGAACCGGCGTGTCGAGGTCACGGTGTTCAGCGAAGAGGCCGAGACCATCGAAGGCGTGGCCTGCCCGGCGGGTGGTTTCGTCAGCCGGGCCGTGGCGAGCTTCTCGATCCGGGACCGGGCCGGCGTGCGTTCGCCGATTGCCGAGAATCTCGTGGGCTGCAGCGAGGTATCTTCGCGCCCGCAGCTCGACAGCGGTCGCGCGGCGATCCGGGTGACCGGGGCCGGTGAACTGCGGGATGCGGACCTCGCCTATCAGCAGGCCCAGGCGACGCGTCGCGCGATCAAGGACGACCCGGAAGCCGCCGGCGCCGAAATCGACTGGCTGGCCGGACAGGCGCCCGGCACCGAGTGGCTGTTCCCGGCGCCGGGTCACAATCCACGCGCGCCCGCGCAGCGCATCGTGATCAAGCACGCGCCGAACCAGAAGATCGCACTGAAGTACCGGGGCCAGCCGGTGCACCCGTTGAACTTCGACGGTGTCGAGACCAATGCCGCCAACACCGTGTCCGTCAGCATCTGGCGCGGCCTGCCGCTCGGCGAGGGCGATAACGAATTCGCCGCCGAGGTGCTCGATGAGCACGGTGCGGTTGTGACCCGGCTGGAACGTAATGTGCATTACGCGAATACCGTCGCGCGTGCCGTATGGGTGCCCGAGGAATCGATGCTGGTCGCCGACGGCCAGCGCCGGCCCGTGATCGCCGTGCGCCTGCTCGACCGCAGCGGTTACCCGGTGCGCGACGGCGTGACCGGCGCCTTCCGCGTGAATCCGCCCTACGTGCCGGCGCAACTGGTCGAGGGCGAGCAGCAGCGGCAGCTCGCCGGGCTCGACCGCTTCGCGCCGACCTTCCGCATCGAGGGTGACGACGGCGTCGCCTATATCGAACTGGCGCCGACCACGGCGAGCGGCAGCGTGGTCATCAACTTCACCTTCCCGCAGGACGAGCGCGCCGCGCGCACCGAGGAATTGAGGGTGTGGCTGCAAGCGAAGCCGCGCGACTGGGTGGTGGTCGGCTTTGCCGCGGGCACCGTCGGGTACAACACCCTGAGCGGCAACATGCAGTCGCTCGCGGAGGCGGGCGTGGAGGACGGCGGCTACGACGACGGCCAGCTCAGCCTGTACGCGAAGGGCCGCGTGCTGGGCAAGTGGCTGCTGACCCTGGCCTACGATTCCGACAAGCCGACCGGACGCCGCGGCCGCGAGAGCCGGCTGTCGACCATCGATCCGGACGAGTTCTACACGCTGTACGGCGACGGCAGCGAGCAACTCTACGACGGCGCCAGCGGCGAGAAACTCTATCTCAAGCTGGAACGCGAGCAGTACTACGCGCTGATCGGCGATTACGAGACCGGGCTCACGCAGACCCAGTTGTCGCGCTACAGCCGCACGCTGACCGGCGTCAAGAGCGAATACCATGGCGAGATCGTCGAATTCACCGGTTTCGCCGCCGACACCGCCGAAAACTTCGCGCGCGACGAAATCCAGGGCAATGGCACCTCGGGCCTGTACCGCCTGACGCGCGGCAATGTCGTGATCAACGGCGAAAAGATCCGCATCGAGACCCGTGACCGCTTCCGTTCGGAGATCATCGTGGCCAGTCGCCAGCTGCTGCGCCACATCGACTACGACATCGACTACAGCGCAGGCACGCTGCTGTTCCGTGAGCCCGTCAACAGCCGCGACTTCGATTTCAACCCGATCTTCATCGTCGCCGAGTACGAGACGATCGGCACAGCGGACCGGCAGTTGAATGCCGGCGGCCGGATCGGCGCGCGGCTGCTCGACGGCCGGTTGCAGGCCGGCGCGTCCTTCATCCGCGACGAATCGATCGCCGGGAAGTCGGATCTGGGCGGCGTCGACGCCAGGTTCCGGCTCACGCCGGAAACCGAGGTACGGGTCGAGGTCGCAAGCAGCGAGGGCCAGGGCATTGCGTCCGATCCGCAAGGCAGTGCCTACATTGCCGAGCTCGAGCACCGCGGCGATTCCTTCAACGCGCTCGCCTATGTGCGTCGCCAGTCCGCGGAATTCGGCGTGGGCCAGCAGAACGGTGCCGAAGGCGGGACCTTCAAGGCCGGCGTTGACGCCCAACTGCGCCTGGGCGAGCACCTCGCCGTGCAGGGCCAGACCTATCGCCAGGAGAACCTGGCCAGTGGCGCCACCCGTGACGTGGCGGACGCACAACTGGAATACCGTACCGATCTCTGGGGTGCGCGGGCCGGCGCGCAGTTCGCGCAGGATGAAGCGATCACGGGTGAGAGCCAGGAGTCACGCCAGGCGACGATCGCTGCGAACCGCAGTTTCCTGAACCAGAAGCTCGAACTCACGGCGCAAAGCGAGTTCAGCCTGGGCGGCGCCAACGACAGCGTGGATTTCCCGAACCGCTATCAAGTGGGCGCGGCTTACGCCCTGACCGACGACGTGCGGATGATCGCCGCCTATGAAATCACCGACGGCGAGGCGTTCGACAGTTCGACCAGCCGGATCGGCATGGAAGTCGCGCCGTGGAAGGGCGCGCGCCTGACCAGCACGCTGAATCAGAGCGAGATCTCGGAGTACGGTCCGCGGACATTCGGGCTGCTGGGCCTGACACAGTCCGTCCTGGTCGGCGAACGCTGGAGTTTCGACGTATCCACGGATGCCAGCCGCACGTTCGACGAGGGCGGCCAGCCGCCGCTGGTCA
>JAOUGR010000025.1 GCA_029857655.1 Gammaproteobacteria bacterium
GACGGAGCCCTCGAGCACGAAATCGAAATTCACTTGGTCCGCACGGATCACGCTGGTCATCAGCGGAACTGCGCGCAGTGCATTCCCTGTGGGGCGCAGCACAAATGCACCGGTTCCAAGGTTGACATAGGCGGCGCGCATGTCGAGCGCGCCGGCGGCGAATGGCACGACCGACTGATCGCCACTGCAGATCACGACCGGAACCGTCCCGCCATTCGATGCTAGTGTCCCGAATCGGGCTTTCGTGCCGACTGCCCGCGGCAGGATCGCCCGCGGTATCCCGAAAAGCTCCAGCAATTCGTCGGACCAATTGCGCTCGAAAGGGGACCAGAGCAGCGTGCGCGCAGCATTGGCCGCGTCCGCCATGAATGGACGCTCGGCCAGCAAGCGATGCAGCAGGTAGCTGGCGAGCGGCCCGGCCCGCAACCTGCTCCGTGCGGCGGCAGCACGGACTTCCGGAAGGTGATCCAGGCACCACCGCAACTTGCTTGCACCATAGTGCGGCGAGAGCGGCAGGCCGGTCAGTTCATGTACTTCGCCGGCCTTGCGTGCCAGGCCCTTGAGCCAGGCGGCATTGCGACGGTCCTGCCAGGAGATGACAGGCGCGAGCGGTCGGCCATCAAGGGCATCCCAGCAGGCCAGACTCGAGCGCTGCACTGCAAACCCGGCCGCGGCCCAGCGCTCGACGGGCACGAGGCGGGCAAGCTCGGCCAGGGCCGTTTCGACGCTTGCGATGATTTCCTCTGCGTCATGCTCGACATGGCCCAGCGCGTTGTGCTGTGTTGCGATGGTCACCAGCGCCGCACCCAGGTGCGTGCCTTGCGCGCTGTAGGCGCTGGCGCGTGTCGCATGCCCGCCTTGGTCGATCGCGATGTAGACAGGGTCGCTCAGGCGCGCCGCTCCATGTCGCCCAAGAGCTCTGCCAGCAGGCGCCGCGGCGCCATGGATTCGACCAGCGACACGCCACGCGCGTGCAGCGCGCGTGCGTGGCCGGCATCGGTCACCTCATAAACCGCCCAGGTCCAGGGTCCGGGTGGAAGCGGTCCTGAGGCCGGTAGCCCACGCTGATCGCAAAACGCGAACTCGGGCTGCAAATCCTCGAGCTCAGCCAGGTGCAGGGCAGGATTGCCGGTGAATACCCAGCCGATCGGGATGCCGGCCGTCTTTCGCATGAGGCGGCAGGCCTCGGCATCGAAGGAAATCACGGCACATCGGTCCAGCACGCCGGCGAGTGCCTCAATCGTGCGGTCGATGCATTGCTGCCGCCCATGATGAACAAGGCTGGCGCGCTTGAGTTCGACGAATGCCCTGGCGAGCGGTATTCCTTCCATCAGCCCGGCAACCGCCGTCAGCCTCGGCAGATGGGTACCGGCATGATCCGCGCCGAATCGGCGCGGCTCGCAGGCATCGATACCGTCGAGCTGCCCCGACATCATCAGCCGCAGGTCGCCGGTCGAACTGGTGGTCCGTTCCAGGTTCGAATCGTGGATGACGTAGGGAACACCGTCGGCCGAAAGCTGAACGTCGAACTCCGCGTGCCGCAGGTCGTGGCGCCAGGCTGCCTCGAGCGCCGGCAGGGAATTTTCTGGAAAGTGTTCCGCATCGCCGCGGTGTGCGACGATTTCGGGAAGGCCGGTCCGGGCGGGGGTTGGTGTCAACATCGCTCCGCTGGGTTGGCCGGATTATAGGAGGCTCATTGCGATTACAGTGGATTGTCTTGTGGATCGCCTGTGTCATCGCGATCGCAGCCTGCAGCCGGCAGGAGACCGGGTGGAGAGATGCGCGTGGCGAAGACAGCGTGCCCGCCTACGAAACCTACCTTGAACACTTTCCAGCCGGGGCGCATGCCCGGGAGGCCCGGGCGAGGATCCGCGAGCTGCATGAAGAGCACGAATGGGACCGCGCGAGCCAGCTGCAGACCCCGGAAGGCTGGCAGCGCTATCTCGGCGCCTATCCGGAGGGCCGCTACGCCGCGACGGCGCGCGAGCGGCTTTCAGACTTCGTGCGGGCAAAGACTCCTGCTGGCGATCGTCCATACAGCGTCCAGCTGGGCGCCTACTCGAGCGAAGCCGCGGCGGCCACAGATCTTGCACGGCTGTCGCAGGATCATGCTGATCTGCTCGGAGCCCTGAAGCCGCGCATCGAATCACCCGGCGCGGGTGCGTCACTCCTGTGGCGCTTGCGCGCGGGACCGCTCCCTGAGACTGCGGCGCGCAGAATCTGCGCGGATCTTCAGGTGCGAGCCGTGGACTGCGTGCCGATGGCGGAGTAAGTCAGCCGGTCACGCGCCTCCACAGCGCGCGACCGATCAGCCGGGCCTGGTCCTGCAGGCCGAATCGCTTCAGGTTCGTGCGTATGACACCCTCGGTGAAACGCGTGCGCTTCGAATAATCGATGTGCACGTCCACCAGCACGGGCTGGCCGGATGCGGCCGCAGCCAGCGAATCGGCAATCACCCTGTCGATGTCGTCGTTGCTGTGCAGCGCCCGGTAGCCGACACGGCTGGCACGCGCGAGACCCTCGAAGTCGATCTCGGGCAGGACGGTGCAGGTCTTGCGGTTGTAAGGCGTTTCCTGCGCCTGGGCGATCTGCGCCAGTTCGCCGTCGTTGAACACGAACCACACGACGCCGGTTTCTTGCGCGACGGCGGTCGCCATCTCGAGTCCGGTCATGCGCGCCGCGCCGTCGCCGACGATGCCGACCACCACGCGGTCGGGGCGCGCAAGCTTTGCACCGATTACCGCGGGAATGCAGTAACCCATCGAATTGAAATCGGTGGGCGAGAAAAAACCGCGCGAACCGTGAATCGGCATGAGCTCGGCGACCAGGAACGTGTGATTGCCGTCATCAGCCACGACGATCGCATCATCGGGCAGGCGGCTGCGTAGCGCGTCAAAGAATCTGGCCGGATTCACGCGTCCCTTTGAATCATGCGCCAGCCACTCGTCGTGGTAGGCGCGCTTGTCGGCGGCTATCTGGCGGCCCACTTGTTGCGCGCGGACAGTTCCGGCGGGCACTGATCCCAGCGATGAAATCAGTGCCGCAAGCACCGCGCGCGCGTCGCCTTCGAGCGCGATCTCGGGCCTGTAGTTGGCGCCGAACACGCGCGGATTGATGTCTACGTGAATCAGGTTTTCGGGCGGCTCATAACCGAAGCTGCCGGTCGGGATCTCGGCGAAGCGAGTGCCGACGGCCAGCAGGCAATCGCAGTCCCTGAACGCGTTCTCGGAGGCGGGTACTGCGGAAGGTCCCAATGCGAAGCCTGCGTGCAGCGGGTGACTGGCTGGAAAAGACGACAGGCCCTGAAGGGTCGTCGCGACCGGCGCACCCAGGTTTTCCGCGAGCTGCTTCAGCTCCGCAGTCGCATCGACTGCGCCCCAGCCACAGAAGATTCCTGGCCGTGCCGACCTCTGCAGCAGTTCCGCAGCGCGGGCAATTTCCGCTGGCGGCGCCGTGTGACCGGCGCAGGGCAGCGGCGCAAACTGCGGGATATCGCCTGCCGCGCCGGTCATCAGCTGCAGATTGACGGGAATCTCGACGAATACCGGCCCTGGTTCGCCACTCATCGCCAGCCGGCAGGCCTCATAAATCACCGGGACCACTTCGGCATGCGTGTCCACGCGCCAGCGGCCCTTGGTGATCGGCGCGAGCAGGGCATGCTGGTCCACGTCGTGCAGCTGGTAGGCGCGGCCGGTGTCGCGGCGTATGCCCCCCGCGAGCACGAGCATCGGGATCCCGTCGAGGAAGGCCTCGCCGATGCCGCTGGCGGCGTGGGTGACGCCGGCGGCCGGCACGATCAGCAACGCGCCGAGCCCGGCGCCGCTGCGACTCACCGCATCGGCCATGAACGCGCCGCCGCCTTCGTGCGCAACCAGAACCGGCGTGATCGAACCGGAAGCCGCGAATTCGTCGTACAGCTCGGTGTTATGAACGCCGGGGATACCGAAGGTGTAGTGGACGCCGGCCTGTTCGAGCGCGTGGCGGGCAAGCCACGCTGCGGTCTTGTGCATGGAATCTCCTGGCCGCCACATTGCGGCGCAAGGATTACTGCACTATCCGGGCGCTTGAGCAAGCGATCCGGGGTTGGGCAGTCAGATCCCCCTCGGTCATCAGTGGTCGGTCATGCGCCACTCGCCATCGCCGAAGCGGCAGGCGCTACCACGCCTGGTTATCTTGTGGCCGCCTGACACGCGCACCAGCGTGAATCGGCGGCAGATGCGATCGTCGCGCTGGAACCGGCCGCTTGGCGTCAGCGTGTACCGCATGTCCGACCGGGCACCGTCCCAGTGGACCCGGCGGCCGTCTTCAAGCATCTCCAGGGAATGACCGAAGCAGGCACGGTCGTTATGATCCATGTCTTCTCCGATCTCGTGACCGATGATTGCGCCGATCGTCGCGCCGGCGAGGATCGCAATCAGGCGGTTGTCGTCGTTGCCGACAGCCGAACCGACCGCTCCGCCGACGACGGCGCCGAGCACGGTGCCGACGCGATCACGATCGCAATGGCCCTCGCGGATGCCGTAATCATCCTTCCAGTGATGGCCTGTATAGCCGACATAGTAATGGTCGTGTTTGGCCCGCCAGCCATGGGCGGGCGCCTGCGGCGGCGGGTCGGCGAGCGCAACGGGCACGCTCATCACAGCGGTGATCAGCAAAGTCATCGTGGCGGCCAGCAATCTGCGATGGCGCATCATGGTGTTTTCCTCGTGATGCCTGCGAAGTCGGGGCAGCAGGCTCGAGAACAGTCTAGTGCGGCAGCGGCTGAACTGAAGCTGAAGAACCCACAAGTGGGTGATTTCGTGACCTGGCGCACGGGCCAGACGGCTCCGGGCTCAGAATGCGTTGATGCCCGTCAGTTCGCGACCAATCGTTAGCTGATGGATCGTTTCAGTGCCTTCGTAGGTTATGACGCTCTCGAGATTGAGCGCGTGGCGTATCGGCACGTACTCGGCGCTGATCCCCGAGCCGCCCAGCATGTCGCGCGCGTCGCGCGCGACGTCTATGGCCATGCGGCAATTGTTCCACTTGGCAAGCGCTACCTGCGCCGGCTGCATGCGACCGGCATCCTTCAGCCGGGCGAGCTGCAGCGAAAGCAGCTGCGCGCAGGTGATGCCGCGTGCCATCTGCGCAAGCCGTATCTGGATCGCCTGGTTCGCGGCCAGCGGCCGGCCGAACAGGATGCGTGACTGGGTGTAATCGAGCAGCTGGGAAAGGCAGGCCTGCGCCGCGCCAATGACGCCCCAGGTGATGCCGAAGCGCGCCTGCGTCAGGCAGGACAACGGGGCCTTCAGCCCGATCGTGCTGCCCGGCAGCACATTTGCCTCCGGTACCACGACATCCTCAAGGTACAACGCGCCGGTCGACGAGGCTCGCAGCGAAAACTTGCGCTCGATCTCCGGCGCCGCGAATCCCCGCATGCCTTTCTCGACGATGAATCCACGGATTCCTTCCTCCGTCTTTGCCCATACGATCGCCAGATCCGCGATCGGCGCATTCGTGATCCACATCTTCGCGCCATTCAGCACCCAGTCCCGGCCGCGTCGTTTCGCATGCGTTTTCATGTTGCCGGGATCCGAACCACCGTGCGGCTCGGTCAGCCCGAAACAGCCGATCAACTCGCCGGTAGCCATGCGCGGCAGGAACCTGTCCTTCTGCGCATCGCTTCCGTAGGCGTGAATCGGGTACATGCAGAGGCTCGACTGCACGGATACGAAGCTGCGTATGCCGGAATCGCCACGCTCGAGTTCCTGGCAGATCAGGCCGTAGGAAACCGCATTCATGTCCGCGCAACCGTACCCGGAAAGCGAACTGCCGAGCAGGCCGAGCGCGGCAATTTCGGGCACGAGCTCGCGCGGGAAAGTGTGTTCCTCGAAATGTTTCTGTATCACGGGCAGGACTTTTTCGTCGACGAGCCGCGCGACCGAATCCTGGACCATGCGCTCCTCGTCGCTGAGCGCGCCACGGATGTCGTAGAGGTCGAGCGCATCGAACGCGGCTTTTCTGGCCATGCCGGGTGCGGCGAGATCGGCGACGGTTGCCATCGGGGAATCTCCGGGGCTCAGCCGGGCTGCATGCCAAGGCGAGCCATCAGGTCCTGCGTCATCGTTTCAACATTGCGGGCCTTGGTGACAGCGCCTTCGAAGTCCCCGGCCATGTATGCCGCGTTGGCTTCGTCCCAGTCGGCCTTGGCGCTGCCGAAGGCCGCATTGGCCTCTTCGAGCAATCCCTTATCCATGTCTTTCGGCAACTTGTGCATCTTGCCGAGTGCGCCGAGCCGGGTCCCGATACCGGCGACCAGGCCCGGCAGGCTGCCCGACAAGCGGGTCCATTCCGAGTTGAGCTCGGCGAGCCGCTTCTGCTTCGCCTCGACCGATTCCCTGGCGAGTTCCTCGGCATGCGCGGGCACGTCCCTCACCGCGGCAATGGCGTCCGAATAACGCTCTTCGTCGAAAGCCTTGCGCGCAGCTTCGAGCTCCGCCTTCACTTCAGCATAGCGTTCGGGCACGTATTTCTGCGCGTCCTCATAAACCGCCTGGAGAGCGCCTTCCGCAGCGTCAATGGCTGCGGCTGCCGGGTCTCTCTGCGAACAGCCTGCAGCCAGGAACATGAGCGCAGCTAGCGCGGCAAATCGGATCTTCATCTTCACGCGCGCCTCCTCACGAGCCCTTGATGCCGAGCGTGTCCATGACGCCGGCGATTGCGGTCCTGGCTTCGCGCGCAGTCAGAACCGCGGTCTCGAAGCTGGCGGCGTCGATCGATCCCGCGGCCTTGCTCCAGTCGGCCCTGGCGGCGTCATAGCTTGCAACCACAGCCTTGTAGGCGTCGCGATCCATGCCCTCGGGGGGCCGCCCGTGTTGCGCGATAATCTTCTTGTCAACGGCTGCGAGCATGGCCGGCATCGTCTTGACGAGGTCGGCCCACTCCGATTCCAGTTCCACCTTGATCTGGGCCCTGCGGATCTGGCTGTCGGCGACGGCGCGGCGCAACGCATCTACGACCGCCGGCGCCTCGGACACCACGTCCCCGTATTTTTCCTGCGCGAGGTTCTCGCGAAGCGCGGCAACGCTGGCATTGATTTCTTCATAGCGCTCCGGCAGGTATTTCTGAAGCTGGGCGCCCGAACCCTCGAGCGTCTTTTCGATGCCGGCCAGCGCCTGCTCTGCCGGCTCCTTCTGGTTCGCGCAGCCGGCCAGGCCCAGCAGCCCGACAGCGAGTGCCGCGAACAAGATTGCGCTCTGAGTGAACTTCATAGGGCGTCCCCCTGAACTGGTTGCAATAGCGGCCGGCGGACCCGCCAGCCAGCGCATAAGGGTACCACTGATCAGGGGCCTGGCAGGCCCATGGAGCGGCTCACGGCGATGGCGTGCAAACGCGGCGGTCATTACCATGCCGCGAGCGCCGCGCATGAGTTACCGGGAGGCCGACATTGAAGATTCCCGAGATCCTGATGATTGAGACCATTCATCAGCCGGGGAGCCTGGCACGCGTGCTGCAGGTCATCGCCGATGCCGGCCTGACGATCGATCATCTGCAGGCCTTGCGGCGCGAGCAGGGCCGCACGCTCTGGGAAATTACCCTGGAAATGGACGAAGAGGCGGATCGCAGCCTCTATGCGCGCATCGATGAATTGCCGATCGCGCATTTCGTCGGGAAATCCGATCGCGTTTTCGACCGGCACAAGGGCGGCAAGATTCGGACCGTCTCCGCAAGACCCATCAACACCCAGCAGATCCTTCGCGACGTGTACACGCCCGGCGTTGCCAGGGTCTGCCTCGCCATCCAGAAGGACCCGAAACAGGCCTTCGACTACACGGCCGTCGGCAACACCGTCGCGATCGTCACCAATGGAACCGCCGTGCTGGGTCTCGGCAACGTCGGTGCACTCGCCGCATTGCCGGTCATGGAAGGTAAGGCGGCGCTCTTCGCAACACTCGTGGACATCAATGCCGTGCCGATCCTGCTCGATGAAACGGACGCGGATCGCTGTATCGATCATATTGCGGCGATAGCCGGCAGTTTTGGCGCCATCCAGCTCGAGGATTTCGCGGCTCCGCAATGTTTCGCGATCGAAAGCGGGCTGCGCGAGCGCCTGCACTGCCCGGTGCTGCACGACGATCAGCACGGCACGGCGGTTGTCGTGCTGGCGGCGGTGATCAATGCGACACGGCGTGCCGGCCGCGAACTCGGCGACTGCGTCATTGGCCAGATCGGCCTGGGCGCTGCCGGCATCGGTATCGTTCGACTCCTGATGTGTGCCGGCATCGGCCGCGTGCTCGGCGCCGACATAAACGAGAGTGCGCGGGCCCGGTTTGCCGCCATGGGCGGAAAATCATCGACGCTGGAGGACATCATGGGCAACTGCGATGTCGTCATCGCAACGACCGGCGTCCGTGGCCTTATCCGGCCGGCGATGGTACGCAAGGGCCAGATCATCCTGGCGCTGTCAAATCCGGATTGCGAGATCGAACCGGCGGTGGCGCTGCAACACGGTGCCGAAATTGCCGCAGACGGCAAGGGGATCAATAACGTCGTGGCATTCCCGGGATTGTTCAAGGGCGCGCTTGCCGCTCGCGCGACACGCTTCACCGATGCGATGCTGCTTGCTGCCGCGCGCCGGGTCGCCGAACTGGGGCACGGTGATGAGCTGGTGCCAAACCCGCTCGATCGTGATGTCCACGTCGCGGTTGCGGCCGCCGTGGAGCAAGCCGTCTAGCTGGCCATCGCCACCCGGAGCTTGCCCAGCGCCGTCGCCTCGATCTGGCGGATTCGTTCCGCCGAGACGCCGTATTCATCGGCGAGATCCTGCAGCGTCCGCTTGTCTTCGCCGAGCCAGCGGGCCTTGACGATCTCGCGGCTGCGCTCATCCAGCGTGCTGATCGCTGCCGTCAGGGAATCGGAGACCGCGCCTTCCCATTCCTCCTGTTCGACGGCCCTGGCAGGGTCCAGGTCCGGCGAGGGCAGGTAGAGCGACGGCGATCCGATGCCATCTTCTTCGTCGGCGTCGGGTGCGGGATCGAATGACAGGTCACGCGCAGCCAGGCGCTGTTCCATTTCACGTACTTCGCGCGGCTCGACGCCAAGTTCGCCGGCGACGGCAGCGGTTTCCGAATCGGAGAGCCATGCGAGATTCTTTTTCATGCGGCGCAGGTTGAAGAACAGTTTTCTTTGCGCCTTGGTCGTCGCAACCCGCACCAGCCGCCAGTTGCGGATCACGAATTCGTGAATCTCGGCCCGGATCCAGTGGATCGCGAAGCTCACGAGGCGCACGCCCATGTCCGGATCGAATCGCTTGACCGCTTTCATCAGTCCGACATTGCCTTCCTGGATCAGGTCGGCGACCGGCAGGCCATAGCCCATGTAGCCGCGCGCGACATGCACGACGAATCGCAGGTGCGACAGTACGAGCAGCCGGGCTGCTTCCAGGTCCTGGTCGTCATGGAAGCGCTTCGCGAGCTCGAGTTCTTCCTCGCGGCTCAGCACGGGAATACTCGATACCCGCTCGACATAGGCGTCAAGGCTGCCGACCGGACCGTCGAACGCCAGCGCATGATTTTTCAGGACAAGTGCATTGCCAGTCATGGATTTGCAAACCTCCGCACGCCAATTTTAGCAGTCGCGTTAGTAGAGTGCTAATCAGGTCCAGAAGTTCACGGTTGACGTGACCAGAAATCTTAGCTTAAACAGCAAGTTATGCGCGGGGTTCGATTCGCCGCAGGTGAAATGCCGCTGCCAGCCACGCGCCGACCAGCCCCAGCAGGCCGCCGCCGCCAATGATCGCGAGGTACTCCCTGGCCGCAAGGCCGATGAGCGAAAACGACGTGCCGTAGGCTGCCGCCACGCGCGCTATGGGCGCCTCGAGAATCAGGAGGCCGATGACGATAAGCGCCACGGCCAGGAACCCGCCGGCGAGCCCCTGCCAGAAACCGGAATACAGGAATGGCCTGCGCACGAACGCATTGCTCCCGCCGACCAGCTTGGTAACTTCGATTTCCGCGCGCCGCCCGTTGATCTCGAGCCGGATGGTGTTGCCGACGATTGCGAGCACACCAAGCGCCAGCACGATGGCGGCCAGGATAACCATCTGGCGCAGCGCGTCCAGGATCGAGTGCAGGCGCCTCACCCACGCGGTATCGGCCTCGACCAGTTCGACCTCGGGAAGCTTGCGCAGGTCGGTGGCCAGGATCTCGACCGCGCCCGCCGAATCCTGGCCGGCGGCCGGCCGCAACTTGACCACCCACGGCAGGGGATTCTCCGTCAGCGCCTTCAAGGCCTCACCGATGCCGGAAAGTGCCCGGAATTCCGCAAGCCCTTCGTCAGGACTGACAAGAACCGCCTCACCCACTTCGTCATGCGCCTTGATTGCGCGCGCAACCTTGCTGGCCTGCTCGGTCGTGGTCGAAAGGCGCAGATAGACGGAAAGCTGCACGGTGTTGCCAAGGCCCGCAGTCACCGCGCGCGCATTTGCGACGACCAGGTAAAGAGCGGCGGGCAGGGCGAGCGCAATGCCGATTACCGCGACGGTCAACACGGTCGCCAGCGGTTGGCGTGCGAGACGGCCAAGCGAGCCCACCAGCGTCTGCGCATGGCGCTCGAGCCAGGTCGACGCGGCGCCACGGAGTGTTCGCGGGCCCGCCGGCCGCACATTCCGCAGTTCTTCAGGCAGCGACATAGGATGGATTGGCAAGACGGCCCTGTTCGATGCGGATTCGCCGTACGGGGAACCGGTCGAGCAGGTGGACATCGTGGGTCGCGACCATGACCGTGACGCCGACCGCGTTGAATCGCTGGAACAGGTTCATGACCTCGAGCGCGAGTTCGGGGTCGAGATTGCCGGTTGGCTCATCCGCGATCAGTACGGGTGGCTTTGTAATGACGGCACGCGCGATGCCGACACGCTGCTGCTCGCCCGCGGACAGTTCGAGCGGGAATGTCCTTTCCTTGCCGAGCAGGCCCACCTGATCGAGCGCAGCTCGCACGCGCCTGTCCATCTCGCGGCGCGGCACGCCGGCTATCGCCAGCGGCAGCGCGACATTGTCGTAGACAGGCCGGTCGTCCAGCAGGCGGTGATCCTGGAACACGACCCCGACCTGGCGGCGAAAAGCGGGGATCGAGCCGGATCGCAGCGAGCCGGTATTCCGCCCGTTCACGACGACCTGGCCCCGGGTCGGGCGCTCGAGCAAGGCGATCAGCCGCAGCACCGTACTCTTGCCGGCGCCGGAATGGCCGGTCAGGAATGCCATTTCGCCACTGGCGAGTTCGAACGAAAGCTCCGAAAGAGCCTCCCGGCCATTCGGATAACGCTTGAATACTCGGTCGAATCGGATCACTGGACCTTTCCGGGTGTGGTGCGCAACAGCCCGTCGACATAGGCGGCTGCGTTGAAGATACCGAAATCCTCCGGCTGTTCGCCAACACCGACGAACCGGACCGGTAGTCCGAAACGCTGCGCAATCGCGATCACGATACCCCCCTTGGCCGTGCCGTCCAGTTTCGTGACGACGATGCCGGTGACGCCGATCGCACGATTGAACTGTTCGGCCTGGCGCAGTGCGTTCTGCCCGAGGCCCGCGTCGAGGACCAGCAGGACCTCGTGGGGGGCCTCAGCGTCCAGCCGCTTCATGACCCGCGCCACTTTTGCGAGTTCATCCATCAGGTGTGACTGCGTGTGCAACCTGCCGGCGGTGTCGGCAATCAGTACATCGATGCCACGCGCGCGCGCGGATTGAAGCGCGTCGAACACGACGGCGGCGGGATCCGCTCCCGCCGCCTGGGAAATCATCGGCACCGCGGCGCGCTCCGCCCAGGCGGCCAGCTGCTCGACCGCGGCGGCGCGAAAGGTATCGCCTGCGGCCAGCATCACTGTGTGCCCTTCCGCCTGCAGCCGGCGGGTCAGCTTGCCGATCGTCGTCGTCTTGCCGGAGCCATTGACGCCGACGACCAGGATCACGAATGGTTTTCTGGAGCGATCGATCTCAAGCGGCCTTTCCACGGGCTGAAGGATCGCCAACAGCGCCTTGTGCAGCGCCTGCTGCAGCGCGGCGGCATCCGCGAGCTCGCTTCGTGCCACGGCCCGACGAAGATCCTCCAGCACGGTGTTCGTCGTCTCGACGCCGATGTCGGCTGCCAGGAGACGGGTCTCGAGTTCCTCGAGCAGCGCGTCGTCGATCTGCCGCCCGGGCAGCAGGTCCGCGACCCAGGAAGCGCCTCGATTGACGCGGGCGCGCAGGCGGGCGAGAAAGCCGCGGGATTCGGCGGGTGACTTGTCGTCAGGAGCGGTCATTGCAGGCGCGATCCGGCGGGAAAGCGCGATTGTAGCGGCTGAGGCAATCCGCCATCGGCGCCTGCAGCGAGTGTTGCCCACGATCAGGGCGCGTATCATCGTGACAAGCAAACGGACAATGCACCGCAAAAAGCCAAATGAATTACGCATCATCGGCGGCGAATGGCGCGGGCGCCGTATCCGCTTTCCGCGGCAACCCGGCATCCGCCCTTCGCCGGACCGGGTGCGCGAGACCCTGTTCAACTGGCTCACACCGGTCGTGCAGGGAAGCCGCTGCCTCGACCTGTTTGCCGGCAGCGGTGTGCTGGGACTCGAAGCACTTTCCCGCGGTGCAGCGACGGCCACCTTTATCGAGTCCGACCGGCCCACGGCCGAGCGCCTGCGCGAGACCATTGCTACGCTTGCGCCCGAACGC
>JAOUGR010000297.1 GCA_029857655.1 Gammaproteobacteria bacterium
ACGGACGTGCCGGCGGCGGAGCGGCTTTCAGGTTGTGTTCGTGACAGATTCCCATGCCGCAACAATAGCGAATCCGCGCGGCCGTACCAACCAGGGTGTTCAGAACCTTCGATCGCCGGCGCCCTCCCGGTCTGCCCAGCCGAGCAGGCGGCGCGTGATGAACCGGTAGAGCCGCTTGCCTGTCGCCATCCACAACCGCGATATGAGCGCCGGTGTGGCAAGGATCCGCCGTTCGCGCGCCGTCAACCCTTCCGGGCAATAAAGCCGCTTGTGTTTCAGGAGGTGTCGCAGGTCCTCGCGTGCCAGCGCGCGGAACAACCGTCCGCGCCGCGCCGAGACTGTGGCGAGCTGGAAGTCGACCAGCGCAGGCGTACCCAGTGGAGTGACCAGCCAGTTGGGCTCCTTGGCGAGGTCATTGTGCGCAACACCCATGCGGTGCAGGGTCGCGACCAGGCAACGCGCGCGGCGAAAATATTCCCGATTGCGTGGTCTCGCAACCTGCATGGGCCGCCCTTCAATCCATTCACGGCGCAGGCGGCCAGACCCGACCGCGAGCAGCCGCGGCGTGCCAGGCAGGCCGTCGAGCCGGGCCAGGGCACGCGCCTCGCGAGTGCAGAGGCGCCGCGCGAGCCAAGAGAGCCACCAGCGCGCGTCGCTGGTGTCGCGCACGACGATCTGCCGCCCTTGCACCTGTTCGAGTGTCATCCGGCCGAACAGATCGGACTTCAGAAGGTTCATGATCCCTCTTCAGGGCAACCTGAATAGCGCCGGCCATGCACCGCTCGCACGCAGGCCGCCGAGCAGCAGGACGAGCAGCCACAAGCCAAGAAAGGAAGCGGCATCCAGAAAAGCCTTGCGATATATCCCGGGCGGCACCGCGATCGAATCCGGCATCTGCCGGTGCGACCAGGCGGGCCAGAATGCCGGCACCGAATCACGGTACTGGCGCCAGCTATCGCCATGCGCCGCGAGCAGGGCGGCATCCTCCCGGCGGGAAGCGGCAAAGACAATGGCGCCGACGGCGAGTGGCAGCGCGATCGTCAATGCGAGGGAGAGGGTCGTCAGGCCAATGCCGAGCGCGCCGATGATGGAGCCCAGATACAGCGGGTGCCGGCACAGAGAGAACGGACCCTCGCGAACCAGCTGTTCATCCTTGCGGCCGGCGATGAAAAGCGTAATCCAGAGCCGCCCGAGTACGGCACAGACGACCAGCAGGAATCCGGCGGACTGCGCGAGCAGGGCGGGGCCGCCCCGGATGTCGTGGCCGTCGCTTGCCACGACCAGCACCAGCACCAGCAGATAGAGCGTCTGGGTCAGCCGGATCCTGGGTGTGCTGCCGGAAGTCGTCATACGCTCATTGTAAGATAGCCCGATCATGAGCTTTGCCGCCGATTTCGTCGGTTATGTCGGCCTGACCGTCATGACCCTGCTGCCGATCATCAATCCGGTCGGAACGGCGGTGCTTCTGCTCGGCATTGGCGCGCATCTCGATCCGGTCGCGCGCGAACGCCAGGTCCGCAAGGCCTGCATCTACGCCAGCGGAATCCTGATTGCATTCCTGCTGCTTGGTACGCTGATCATGCAGGTTTTCGGCATCTCGATTCCGGGGCTCCGAATCGCCGGCGGGCTCGTGATCGCCTTCATCGGTTTTCGAATGTTGTTCCCTGACGCCTTGCCGGAAGTTTCGCCCCAGTCGATCGCCGAGGCCCGGGTGAAAGCCGACATTTCGTTTTCGCCGCTTGCGATGCCGTCTTTGTCCGGCCCGGGCTCGATCGCGACCGTGATCTCGATGTCTTCGACGATTCGCCACGAAGGGGAGGGCGCGCACGTGCTCGTCGAGCACGTGGGCGTCGTGGTCGGAATCTGTGTTGCGGCGCTGGTCTGCTACTTCGTGCTGCGTGCCGCCGAGCAGCTCAGCAGGAAACTGGGGAGCGCCGGCATCGACGCCATCGCCCGTATCATGGGGTTCCTGATGATCTGCATCGGCGTGCAGTTCGTCATCAATGGCGTGGGCGAATTACTGAACACCTAGGGTGGAGCGAATGCGAAAGACAACGATGCCAGGCGCTGCAGATGCCCTGCCTGGGTGCGCGGACGCGATGCCCGTGCCGGAGCGTCACTTCGTCAATGGCAACCGCCTGTCGCCGCCGTTTCCCGCCGGCCTGCAGCTTGCGATGTTCGGCATGGGCTGCTTCTGGGGCGCTGAGCAGCTGTTCTGGGAATTGCCGGGTGTCTATTCGACGGCGGCAGGATATGCCGGTGGCTTCACGAAGAATCCCACTTACCAGGAAGTCTGCACGGGCATGACCGGGCACACGGAAGTCGTGCTGGTTGTCTTTGATCCGGCCCGCATCGACTACGCGGCACTGCTGAAGTGTTTCTGGGAGTCGCATGACCCGACCCAGGGCATGAGGCAGGGCGGCGATGCCGGCACGCAATATCGTTCTACGATCTACGCGGCCGGCGCTGACCAGCTGCGCCAGGCGCAGGAATCGAAGGCTGCCTACCAGCAGGCGCTCGGTGCCGCCGGGCACGGGCGTCCGATCTCGACGGAGGTGCTGCCGGCCCCGGTTTTCTACTACGCTGAGGAATACCACCAGCAGTATCTGGCCAAGAATCCCGACGGCTACTGCGGGGTCGGCGGCTGCGGGATTGCCTACGTTCCCGATGTGCTGGTTGGGAGCAAGAAAGCCTGACGGCCTTACCTGATCGACCGGAATCAGTCCGGCAGGCCGGCCATGTGCAAGGATTCGGCCAGATGCGTGGCATCGGCTGCGAGTTTGAATGGTTCCTTCGACATGAAGTATCGAATCGAGAATTTGGGCGTCATGGCCAGACATTCAGCAGCGCTGGCTCTGGCACGGTCCATGTCCCCCTGCCGGGCATGGCAGCCGGCCCTGAATTCGTCGATTCGATGCTGGCCAGCGGGTAAGTGATCGAACATTTCCAGGGCTTCCTTGTACCTATGCAAGACCATGTAGGCCTGGCCAATCGAACGCCAATACCAGGGCGTGTCGAAGTATGGATCGATCTCCCTGGCGTGCTTGAATGACGCGAGCGCGTCTTCGGCCTCGCCGACATACATGAGGACGCACCCCATGGCAGCCCTGTTCCATTGATTACCCGGATTGAGCTCGATCGCTCTTCGCGCGTATTGAAGCGCCTGATCGAACGACCGCCGCATGAGGCAGACGTGACCCATTACTGAAAAGCAGGAACTCTCGTTTTCGTCAAGTTCGATGGCCCGCTTTGCGAAGACATAGGCCTCCTGCAGCGCAGCGTCGGAATATCTCGGGTCGCCGAACGATCTCCAATAACTTTGCAAAGCTCGCAATGCGTGAGCGAATCCATAACCAGGATCAATTTCGATTGCTTT
>JAOUGR010000026.1 GCA_029857655.1 Gammaproteobacteria bacterium
CGAAGCGTATGCGGCAAGCGGCATTATCTGGACCGGCGGCGACGATGGCCTGGTGCATGTCAGCCGCGATGACGGCGCCAGTTGGAGCAACGTGACGCCGCGCGGCCTGCCGGTCGATGCGACCATCGAAGCCATCGAGCCCTCGCGCCGGGAAGCGGGCACGGCCTATGTCGTGGCCCACCGCTACCGGCTGGACGATTTCCGGCCCTACCTGTACCGGACGCGCGACTTCGGCAAGACCTGGCAGGCACTCACCGAGGGCCTGCCGGGCGACCTGCCGCTGTGGGTCGTCCGCGAGGATCCGGCCGATCCGGACTATCTCTACCTGGGCACCGATCGTGGCGTCTGGTTCTCGAGCGATGCCGGGCAACGCTGGCGCGAATTGCGGCTGAATCTGCCGTCCGCGACCGTCACCGACCTCGAGGTTAAGCACGGCGACCTGGTCGTGGGGACACGCGGACGCAGCATTTGGGTGCTGGAAGACGTGGCCGCACTCCGCGCCCAGAAGACGCCCCCGGCCGCGACGGCGATCCTTTCGGTCGAAAACGGCATCCGCTTCCGTTCCGATCGTCGCTGGGACTACCAGCCGGCCGGCAAGCTCCCGAATGCGCCTTACGGGGCGCTGATCAGCTATTGGCTGGCCGCGGAACCCGAGGGCAAGCTGGAACTGCTGATCACGGACGCCTCCGGGCAACTGGTGCGCACGCTCAGCAGCGAGATCAAGCCGCCGAAATACGCGAAAGACGACCCGGATGAGCCGGCGGGCGAACCGAAGCCTGAATTGAAGAAGGACGCTGGCTTCAATCGCGTCTCCTGGGACCTGCGCGTGGAAGGCGCGAAACGCATTCCCGCAAAGACCGACAGCGGCGGCGTGGAAACCGGCCCACTCGCAGCGCCCGGACGCTACACGCTGACGTTGCGCGGTGCGGGTGCTGACCTGCAGGCCGCGGTCGTGATCGAACCCGACCCGCGCGCACCGATGACTCCGGAGGACGTCGGAAAGAATGTCGCTTACACGCTCGCCGTTCGCGATGCGCTCAATACCATCGTGGACGACATTGCCGAGATTGCGGCGATACGAACGCAGGTCGGCGACCTGCGCGGCCGGCTCGACAGCAGCCCCACGATGGCCGGGCTCGCGGCGACCGCCGATCGCGTGCTCGCAGCCTGCGACACCATCGAAGGCGAACTGCACACGCCGAAAGCGGAGGTGAGTTACGACGTGCTCGCGGGCCGCGAAGGCGGCGCGAAATTGTATTCGCAACTCGGCTGGCTATACGACGAGAACGACTCGTCGGACTATCCGCCGGCACAGGGATTGCGCGAGCGCTATGCCGAACTCGCCGCCGAATTGCAGCAGCGCCAGGACGAACTCGCAGCGCTTCGAAGCGGCGATCTCGCATTGCTCGAAAAACAGGTGGATGCGGCCGGATTGCCGCGCTTCATCGTGCCTGGAAGCCCATAAAAAGCGATGCCTATAAACATCTGATATATGCGTAAACCCATGAAAGTCATTGCACGTCCCGTGAATCCGCTCGAACTGAAGGCCAGCACACGTTCCGGATACCCGGAACCATTCCGATCACGCGTCGTGCCGCGCGAAAAACGCGCGCTCGGCGACGCCGCAGGGCTCACGAGGATCGGCGTGAATTACACGGTGCTGAAGCCGGGCCTGCAGTCCTCGATGCGCCACTGGCACACGCATGAGGACGAGCTGGTGTACGTGCTGTCGGGTGAAGTCGTGCTGGTCACCGACGCCGGTGAGCAACCGCTGAAAGCGGGCCAGTACGCCGGCTTCCCCGCCGGTCATGCCGATGGCCATCATCTGATCAATCGCAGCAGCGAGCCGGCGGTGTATCTGGAGATCAGCAACCGCGACGCCGAGGACGCGGGGCATTACCCGGACATCGACCTGCGCTGGAATGCGCCCGATGCGCGCGGCAAGTATTCGCACAAGGACGGCCGGTCGTACTGAGCGGGGACCTGGCCCGTCGGCCGCTACTGTTTGGTTGCGGTGATGATCTGGAAGTTACCAAAGAAATACGTGGTGCGTTCACACGTCCAGCCGCCCATCTCCTCCAGGCAGTCGAGCGGATCATGGGTGTCCCAGAGAGCGAGGCCGAGCGGTTCGAAGACCTTGAAGTAAGTCCAGCTCAAGGCGCGCAGCACCCACAATTCGGGACGATGGAATTCCGCCAGGTAGAGCTTCCCACCCGGGGCAAGCATGCGCCCCGCTTCCCTCAACGCCTGGGCCTTCAGGTTGTGCGGCAACTCGTGCAGCAGGAAGAACATGACATTGGCGGCGATATCGCTCTCGGGCCGCTTCATTGCCGTGGCATCGTCCTCGATGAAGTCCACCTTTCCCGAATAGCCGCCAAGCTTGCTCTGCGCGTGGACGAGCTCGTTGTGGATGAGATCCGCGATCACGACGCGCGCGGCACCCCCTCGTACGGCCGCATCCACGACCCGCGGCAGCACATTGCCAAACGCGCATGAAGTGACCAGTACGTTCTTGTCTTTCAGGTCCGACTGGCTCAATCCCTGGACGATCTTCAGGACCAGGCGGTTGTACTGGAACAAGAGTATTGCCGAGATGACCGGCTGGAAATCCACCAGCTTGATGAGCCGCATGTTCGAGTAGATCGGGTACACGTGCGATTTTTCGCTGGCCTGGCCCGGCGACAGTCCGCGCAGGAGCAAGGCCCCGCGCGTGACCACGAAGAAGAACACGCCGGTCGATGCCGCGAGGAACAGCGCCGCCACCAGCCCATTGACGATCCAACTACTCATTGTGCTTCCCCGGGCGTCGAAATCGGGCCGATGTGCAACCCGACGACACCCTACCGCAGGAGCGGCCAGGATGCTTTGACGGGCATCAAATCAGCGCCGGTCCGCTGCACGACCGAGGCGGTACTGATCAAGCGATCTGCTGTGCTGCCCGGCGGCTACGGACACGGAAAGGTCGCATTATCGGATGGATATAAGCATCCGATTTTTCCACAAACAATTGAGCAGCATGAAATTGTCGAAGATTGTCCCCAATTGAGAGTCCCCAGCCGGTTTACGGACTTGGGGCGGGCCTAAAGCGAGGCCTCCATGTAGGCCCGCAGCACGGCATTGATACGGGTCTGGTAGCCCGCACCTTGGGCCCTGAACCAGTCCAGGACATCGGCGTCGAGACGGAGCGAAATCGCCGCCTTTCTGGGTACCGGCGGCAGCCCCTGGTGGGCTATGCCGCGGACGATTTCGGCGACGGCCGTGGCGGGTTCAGCGGCAGGCAGGGCTGCCTCTTCCGGTGACCCTGCCGGGCTTTCAACGCGCGGTGGGCGGCTGAATCTCGAGAAGAACCCCTTGGCCATGACACCCCCGTTCCCGGTCGAATCCGATTGGTAGTGACGAATTGTATATACAAACCCGATGGCCAGGCGACCGACGTTGAAGCTGACAGGACCCCCTACCAACGGAGCCTTCCATGAACCGTTTCAGCCTCCGGGCCGCTGCCCTGCTGGCCCTGTTCCTCCCCCTCGCCGCGCTAGCTCGCCAGCCGGTGGACGTCCAGATTTACGACCGCACGGCCGGTCGTCTGCTGCCCGTCTATTCGCATGCCGGGGAGCGCTATGTCGCCGGCGAGCCGGGCCACGAATACGAGGTCCGGATTCGCAACCGCTGCCCCGGGCGGGTGCTCGCCGTCACCTCGGTGGACGGGGTCAATGTGATCAACGGAGGCACGGCCGCCGCCAACCAGAGCGGCTATGTCCTGGACTCCTACGGGAGGGTCCAGATCGATGGCTGGCGCAAGAGCATGAACGAAGTCGCGGCGTTCTATTTCACGTCGCTCCCGGACTCCTACGCCGCGCGTACTGGCCGGCCCGACAACGTGGGGGTCATCGGTGTCGCACTGTTCCGCGAGCGTGTGGTACGGCCCCTGCTGCAGGAACGGGACTCGGTGGCCGCAGCCGATGCCGAGCCGTTGGACCGGGGTTCCCGGCCCGATGCGCCCGCTGCCGCGTCTGAATCACGGCGTGACAGCGCCAAGGCCGAAGGAATGGTGGGCCGGTTGGGCACCGGCCACGGCGAGCGGCGGGATTCCGGGGCAACCTGGACGAATTTTGAGCGCGCCAGCGACCAGCCCGAGTCCGTGATACGGATTTTCTACGACTCGCACCGGAATCTGGTGGCCCAGGGTGTCATTCCGTCCCGGCACTACGCCCAAAACATGCCGGATCCGTTCCCGGGCGGGTTCGTGCCGGATCCTTGAGCCTTCCCGCGCCATAATCCCGTGCCGGACCGGTAATCCTGGCCGGCCGGCACGGGATTCAATGACCACCGAGCTCCTTTTTCGCGACGATGCCTACCTGACGACCGCCACGGCTCGAGTCACATCGGCCGGCGATGGCTTCATCGAGCTCGACCGCACGATTTTTTATCCGCTCGGCGGTGGACAGCCCGGCGATACCGGATTTCTGGTGCGCGAATCCGGTGAACGAATCGTCATCGCCGACACGCGCAAGGGCGGCACCCCCGATGCCGTGCGTCATCTGCTCGCAGCAGGCGCCCTGCCGCCGGAATCGGGCGAGCAGGTTTCACTGGAGCTCGACTGGCCGCGCCGCTACGCGCTGATGCGGCTGCACACGGCGCTGCACGTGATGTCCTGCGTCGTCATCGCGCCGGTGACCGGTGGAAACATTTCTCCGGACAAGGCGCGGCTCGATTTCGACATCGACATGACGCTGCTCGATTCAGCGATGATCGAGCACGGCACGAATGAGCTGGTCGCGCGCGGCGTGGACACGGAAACCGTATGGATCACCGACGCCGAACTCGACGCGCAGCCTGAACTGGTCAAGACCATGAGCGTGCAGCCGCCGCGCGGCGCGGGCAGAATCCGGCTGCTGCGAATTCCCGGCATCGACCTGCAGCCCTGCGGCGGCACGCACGTGAAGAATATCGCCGAGATCGGCGGCATCCGCGTGTTACGGATCCGCAATGAGGGAAAACGCAACAAGCGCGTTGAGATTGCCCTCGTCGACTGATCCGGCGGTTGGCACGCTCGCGGCGCGGCGCGTACAATTCCCCCACGAACAACGAGGGGAATTCTCATGCCTAGTAAATATGTAAAGTGGATCATTCCACTAACGATGTTGTGTCTCGCGGCTCCGGCCGGCGCACAAAACATATTCCGCGGAATGCCAAGCACCGCTGACGGCTACAGCACCTATGACGCCGACATGATCAATGTCGAGAACGTCTCGCAGACCGGTGCAGGCGTGTATGTCGCGGTCCTCGACACCGGGCTCGCACCCAACTGGAAAGACTATTTCCCCGCGGCTCGCGTCGCCGAAAAGCTTGGCAAGGGTTTTGTCCAGTCCGTGTCGTTCAAGGCGCACAAGGACGACTGCGGCTTCGGCATCACGGTCGGCGGCATGCGCGAAACGACATTTGTCGGCTCGCGCGGATCCGAGCACGGCACGCATGTGACCAGCACGATCCTCGGCTTCTTCTACCGCAGCAACTTCGATGCGGTGCAGGGTTTCACGATCCCGCCGATCATGGTGCGCGGCATCGCGCCGAACGTCACGGTGATCCCGGTCAAGGTGCTGGCGGATTACCAGGTCCCGCAACTGCCGAAATGCGACGACCCGGATATTTCCACGGCCTCCCAGCTGGTGGTCTTCGGGACTGACGCCATGGTCGCCGCAGGAATCAACTACGTCACTGATCTCGCGATCGCCGGTTATCGCCCCATGGTCATCAATATGAGCCTGGGCGGCGGCGCTCTCGATCCGGTGGAGCAGGCCGCGATCGACCGTGCGATCGCCAATGGTGTCGTTATCGTCGCTTCGGCGGGCAACTCAGGTAACGCCGGCATGGGCTATCCGGGCGCCTACGCGCCAGTGATCTCGGTTGCGGCCGCAGGCTGGAACAACGCCTGGGTTGATCCGGCCGTCACGCAGATTTACCGCATGTTCTGGCTACAGAACGGCGGCGATTTCGTCCCACCGCTCTTTGCCGGCGGCGGCGATGTCCCGGAGCCGACGCCGACTGCCTCAGGCATCCTGAACAACGCGGCGTACATTGCGAACTTCAGCAGCCGCGAACTCGCGGGGCAGCAACTCGATGTGGCGGCGCCCGGTGTGTGGGTCCGCGGACCATTCGCCGGATTCCCGGGCTACAGTCACCTGCCGTGGTGGTCCAGTGGCATCGGCGACCTGATGGGTCGCAACCCGGGCAATTTCTACTACGTCAGCGGCACCTCAATGGCAGCTCCGCATGTGACTGCCGCTGCTGCGCTGATGCTGGAAAAGAATCCGTCATTGAGCCAGGCGCAGGTCGAAAGCATCCTGAAAAGCACGGCCTTGTCGATCCCGGCTGGCTTTGGCGGCGACTTCCAGATCACCGCCGGGTTCTCCAACATTCAGGTCTGGGGAACCGACGCCACGGGTTCCGGCCTGATCCAGGTTGACGCTGCGATCGCCGCGACGCCCTGATCGCGGAGTTCATCTGACCTGCAGGCGCCGCCGCAAGCGATTGCGGCGGCGTTTTTATGGCACGCCGGTGGTAAGGCCAGCCGCTCGCGGCGTCGAGGAAACTACTTGCCCATCAGCCCGCTGGTGACGGTTGTCGCCAGGAACTCCTCCAGCGCGGCATCTTCCAGGAAGCCTTCGGCCACGCAAACCGTGTTGCGGCCGGCATCTTTGGCTTTGTAGAGGGCGCGGTCGGCCTGGGTGACCAGGCCTGACGCGCCCTTCGCATGCTTGCCAAGCGTCGCCACGCCGATGCTGATGGATACGAATCCCTTGGGCTGGGATTCGCGTCCGGGGATCTCGAGCTCGGATATCGACCGCTGCATTTTCTTCGCCAAGGCCGCCGCCGCGGCCGTGTCCGTCTCCGGTGCAATCACGACAAATTCTTCGCCACCCCAGCGCGCGATGACGTCGCTGCCCCGAGTCTTCTCGCGAAGGCACACAGCCAGTGACTTCAGGAGATCGTCACCCTTCTGGTGGCCGTGCCTGTCGTTGTAAAGCTTGAAGTGGTCGAGGTCGACGAACAACACGGATATCGGCCGCTTGTGCAGCGTGCAGCGCTCGACTTCCTGATGAAGCAGCTGTTGTGCATACCGGTGGTTGTACAGACCGGTAAGGCCGTCCCTGACCGCAAGTTCGCGGAACAAGGTGTTGAGTCGTTCCAGCTCTTCGTTGCGCTCTCTGAGTTGCGCGACCAGGAAATCGCGCTCGCGCATCAGGCGCAGGTTGGTAAGCGCCCGCCGGGCCGCGTGCGAGATGAGCTCGAGATCGTCGAACGGCTTGATCAGGTAATCATATGCCCCGTGCTTCAGCGCACCGACTGCAGTTTCGAGCGAAGCATGGCTGGTCATGATGACCACGTGGGTCAGCGGGCTGACTCGCTTGATATCGGCCAGCAACTCGAGACCAGTGCGGCCCGGCATGCGGATATCGGTGAATACCAGTTCGGGATAACTCCCCTGGAACAGGCGCCAGGCATCATCGCCGTCGCTGGCCACCTCGACGTCGTAGCCCTCTGCTTTCAGTACCTCGCCGACAATGTTGCGAAGTGCCTCGTCATCATCCGCAACAAGTACCTGGATCATGCTGTCTGGCCCGCGATCATTGGCGCCTGATCACCGCCCGTCTCGAGGCCGGCGTGCGTCGGCAGTGAAATGGTGAATCGCGCACCGCCCCCCGGCGCATCGCTCACCCGGATGTCTCCGCCATGATCACGGATGAGTCCATAGCTTACTGAAAGGCCGAGCCCCGTGCCCTTTCCGGCCTGCTTGGTAGTGAAGAACGGATCGAATATGCGCGCACGCACGTCCTGTGGCACGCCCGGCCCAGTGTCGTCTACCTCGATGATCACGTCCGTCTCACTCATGCGTGTGCGCACATGCACGGTGCCGCCCGCCGGTTCCATGACCTGCTGCGCGTTGATCAACAGGTTCATGACGACCTGTTGCAGTTGATTGCTGTTGCAGGACACGGGCGACAAGCCGTCCTGGAGATCCCTCTCGATCCGGACCTTTTGCAGGCCGAGTTGATGATCGACCAGCGCGATCGCGCGCGACACTGCAACGTTGATGTCGGTCGCGACTCGCTCGCCGGGTTCCTGGCGCGCAAAGCGCATCAGATTGCTGATGATATCGGTGCACCTGCGCGTCTCGCGTTCGATGACGTCGAGATTCCTGGTGATCACTTCCGGGTCCGTCAACGAGCGGCGCGTCAGCTGTGCGTAGCCGAGAATTCCGGCGAGTGGATTCTTGACCTCGTGAGCGAGCCCCGCACTGAGCTGCCCGATGGCGGCCATCTTTTCCGACTGCAACAACTGCGCATTCGCCTCACGCAGGCGGGTATCGCGCTCGCGCAGATTGGAAGCCATCGTGTTGAATGAAGTGGCAAGCTGCGAGACTTCGTCTCGGGAATTGGCCTTCACTGATACGTCGAAATTGCCCGCGCCAACCGCGTCGGCCGCGCGTGACAGGTGCTCGATCGGGCCCGAAAGTCGGCGGGCAATGACCATCGCGATGATTGCGACGACCGCAACCAGCGCGATGCCGGTGAACACCAGCTGCGCGAGCAGCGTGCGTGCGGTGAGATTTGTCGCGGAACGGGGCGCAGTCACGACCAGCCCCACCGGTGCCAGCACCGAGCGCGTGCTCGCCACGAAATATCCGTCGTCGCCGGTATCGTATTCGCTGACCGTCGCGTTTCTCCCTGCCGCAAGCGCCGGCACCCCGAAGCCAGGCAGGGCGACGGAAGAATCGTTCCTCAGCAATGTGACCTGATTGCCATCGACCAGCGTCGCTCCAAACGACCGGACGCGCGCCAGCGCGGTCACCAGTCCGTCGACGCGGAATTCACCGACCATTGTCTGCGGCATCTGCAGGGTGACACGGACGGTCCGGCCGTGGCTTGCGGAAGACAATTCGAGCGCGGTGATGCCGCGTGCCGATGACGCAGCTGATGTCGCAGCCGCCGCCGGAAGCTCGATGCTGACGTCGCTTTCAGTGAGCTCCAGTTCGGAAAGCGCGTTCCTGTCGAAGAGCGTTATCGGAGATCCCTTGCGCGTGCGTACGGTGACTGCGACCAGCGCAGGGGTTGCCGCAAAGAGCGACATCGCTGCCTGTTCTTTCTGTTGCGGGTTGAGATAAGGCGCACTCAGGAGATCGCCGAATGCGCGTACCACGCCCGCGTAGCTGCCCAGCAGCGTATCAACTTCGGACTGGGTGCTGGTGGCCGTTACCGCCGTCAGATCCTTGATGTAGATCGTCTTGTCCGCATGAAACAGCTTCGCCATGACTCCGGTTATGATCGCCATCGCGAGCATCAGCAGCAGCAGGGCGCTGGCCAGGATCTTCAGGCGGATTGGAATCAGCATGGGTCTGTCACCCTATTTCGCCACGACCATGACACTCGCATAAGCGACATTTCCCACCGCATCGACGGACTCTACGACGATGACGTTGGCTCCCGCGGTCAATTGAGTCACGTGTTCGAAGTGTCCCCCGGAATTGACCGCAGGTTGCCCAGCCACGAACACGCGGGCTTCAGGGTCGGTGCGGCCGGCAATTGTGACGGACCTCCCATCAATCGCCCTTGGCACGTCGTCGAGGAACAGTTGGGGTGGATTCACGTCGTCCACGAGGGAAACGCGCCGCACTTCACTCGGTACGCCAAAGGTCCAGCCACTGCGGCCCTGTACCGACCAGTAATATTCCCCGACCGGAAGGCGCCCGTGGCGAAACCGGACCTCGGCAACGCGTTCATCGGCCAGGCGATCGTAGAGCTCGCGGTCTCGTGCGATGACGAACCGGTATCCCTCGACGCCGGGAACCGGCTGCCACGTGAAATCAACCGTGCTCATTCCACCGCGCCCGTCGATGCGCGCACTCGCCGCAGGCAATAGCAGCGCTGGCGCCTTCGGCATGTCCACGAGCGAGATTCTCTTGCCGCGTTGGTCGACCGTCAGCGACTGCCGCGGCGCAATCGCCGTAGTGCCACCCGCACCGATGAATTCGCCGCGACCACGAAGGATGTTGATGGTCGCCGATTCATCTTCGTTGACCTGCACGGTGTACTCTGCGGCAGTGCCCGCCGCCGGCTTCACACTCAGCGTGCCGCTGTTGATCCGCACCGCAGCCGGTGCGGAACCCGCGGATACCTGGCCACTCATTTCACCCCGTGTTACCAGCGCGACCAGACGCGCCTGGTCGGTGATGCCCACCATTTCACCGCCGAATACGACCAGGGAGCGCGCGGCTAGCTTCATGGTTGCGCCAGCATCCATGCGAACCAGGGCGTATGACCGCGGTCCGGTCTGCAGGGCATCCTGCACATGAAACACGGCGCCACGCGAAGCGCTTCGCCATGCCACGTCCTGTGCCGAGCGTGATTGCACGGAGTTGCGCAATTCCGCCAGCGTGCCGACCCGCAGGGATGCACCCGCAGAGTCGGCCGACGTGAAGCCGATGGCCACGTCTTCGCCCGCGATCGCGCGGGCGGCGTCCAGCACATCGGCCGCCTTGATATCCGTGCCTGCGGGGAAGTACCAGCGCAACAATCCCAGCACGAAGACCGAGAACAGGACCAGGGCAATGATGCCCAGTCCTAGCTCACCGGTAAGCAACCGGGCCCAGCCAGGCGAAGCTGTGGGGGGGCTTCTCATCAGTACACGCCCTGGACGCGCAGGAAGACGCCGCTCTCGGAGTAAGTCCTGTCACGCAGCAGATCGTCGGAGAAATCCGTGAAGTTGTACCCGATACCGAGGCGCATGTGCTTGAAGCGTTCCCATGAAATCTCGCTCAGCCAGCCACTCGCGGTATCCGCGCTCTCGTCGGCTGCCAGCCGGCGTGCTTCGAGTCCGAGCACCAAGTCGTGCGGCAATGTCACGTTGAGCCGCTGGATGGTCAGCATCGTCGTGCTGTCAAACTGCTGGTCGCCATAGTCGGTCGTTCGCTGGCGAACCGCCTGCTTGCCGACCCACTCCAGTCGCGGATTGATCTGGTAGGACCAGTCCGCGGACAGCACATTGCTGACGCTGGGCATCCGGTCACTGGTAACCTGCGCCGCGGTCGGTGTTTCGTCTCGCCGCGTCAGGCGCAGCAATGCTGCAAGCCGATCATGCTTCACCGGGCGATACGCCAGCCCGATTGTCGCTTCGTCGAATGTCAGGGACCGGAGCGGGTCGAGCGCATCGTCCGTATCGCCGATCCGCAGCCGTCCCAGCAACGTCAGGTCGTCGTGGAATTTCCAGTCGGCCGCATTGACCGTGACAAACTGCTTGAGTGTGTTCGGCCCCTGTTGCTGCCGCCGCCACTCGTTGCGCGACGAGGCCGTCAGGCCGGCGCCATTGTCGTATGCGACGCCCCCGGCAAATGCCCAGTGCTCGTCACCCGACAGCGGGGTATCGGAAGCAGACCGCTCTGCGGACAACAGGAAAGACAAGCCGGTCGCGTAGCGCCAGTCGCGCTGCACGCCCGCGACGGTGCGCGCCGAGCGGCCACCGTCGATCTCTCCCCATTCGTATTCCGTGTAGGCCTTGCCGCCCTCGATGGGCATCGTCGCGCCCAGTACCGTGGACGATGAGCTGGAGGTGCCGGAGTCGCTCAGCTTGCGTCCCAGGTACATCTGGCCGATCGGCACTTCGTAGGTGACGCCCAGCTCGGCGGCATCGCCGCGATCGCCGAATGCGGCACGGGCGCGCAGGCCGGCTTTCGACGTGATCTGCCACAACGCCTCGGCGCCGGTTTCACGGCCTTCGTTGCCACGCAGGGTTTCCATGTGCGTCAGTGACAGCGTCACATCGTCCAGCGGAGAGAAGGACACGCGCACTGCGGCCTGGGTCGCATCGTCCAGCGTCACTGCTGAAGCCGAATCGGTGCTTCGGTCCTGCACCTCGGCAACCAGGGTGAACTTGCCGGCATCGTGGCGCCATTGCGCCGCAGACAGGGTGCGCCGGTCGGCACCGACCGACAGCGTATCGAAGCGCATGCTCAGGCGATCCTGCGGACGCAGGATCCACGTGAATGTCCCGCCCATCTGCTCGGTGTCGCTCGGGGCGAAGTTCTGGCTGGCGGCAAAGCCGGCGTCCAGGCTCTTGTAATAGGCGGTCGCGAGGTAGCGCCCGCCCTCACCGAACCACTCGCCGATGTCGAATTCTCCCGCGATCTTGTAGGCGTCCGCCTGCATGACCGGCCCGGCCGCCCGGCCGGCGAATGTCAGGCCGCCGTCTGAACTCTGGAATACGGACGATTCAGCACCCTCGCTGCGTGCCAGTTCCGTGACGATGCGGGTGCCGCGCGACTTGAACTCGACATCGACGCCGCCCAGCTGGTATTCGCTGGCTCCCTGGCCATCACTGACGACTGTCGCACCCACGGCGACCTTGCCATCGAGCAGTCGCTGCCTGGCCCGCGCAGCGAATGTCGAGCTGCTGCCGCTGTTGTCGCGGGTCGTGTAGTCGATCTGCAGCGAGACCAAATTTCCGCCGAGCGGTGTGGGACCGATCAAGCTGCCGTCTGACTCGACGCTTTGCAACGGCCGGTTGAAGTAGACGCGGCCCTGCTCGTACTGAATGTTGTAGTCGATGCCACGCTGCTGT
>JAOUGR010000298.1 GCA_029857655.1 Gammaproteobacteria bacterium
GGCGGGGGCGCGGGTGATTTCCTCACCTTCCTCGGTCTGGCCGCGCACGTCAGGCACCTCGACCGGCGAAGGCATGTACTCGATGACCGCGTCCAGCACCGCCTGCACGCCCTTGTTCTTGAATGCGGAGCCGCAGGTGACGATGCAGATCTCGTTGCGGATCGCGCGCGCGCGCAGTCCCCGCCGGATTTCCTCGATCGACAGCGCCGCACCCTCGAGGTACTTGTGGAGCAGTTCTTCGTTGCCCTCGGCCGCGGCCTCGACAAGTTTCAGGCGGTATTCGTCGCACTGCGCCTTCATGTCCTCGGGGATTTCCCGGTACTCGAAGCGCATGCCCTGGGTCTCGTCGTCCCACCAGATCGCCTTCATGCGGACCAGGTCGACGAGGCCCGAGAAATTCTCCTCGGCGCCGATCGGCAGCTGCACCACGACCGGGTTGCCCTTCAGTCGCGTGCGGATCTGCTCGACGCAGCGCAGGAAATTGGCACCCGCGCGGTCCATCTTGTTGACGAACGCGATGCGCGGCACGCGATACTTGTTCATCTGCCGCCAGACTGTCTCGGACTGGGGCTGCACGCCGGACACGGCACAATAAACCGCCACTGCGGAGTCCAGCACCCTCAGCGAGCGCTCGACCTCGATCGTAAAATCCACGTGGCCCGGAGTATCGATGATGTTGATGCGGTGCTCGGGGAAATGATTGTCCATCCCCTTCCAGAAGCAGGTCGTCGCCGCGGCTGTGATCGTGATGCCGCGCTCCTGTTCCTGCTCCATGTAATCCATGACGGCCGCGCCGTCGTGCACTTCGCCGATCTTGTGCGACACGCCCGTGTAGAAAAGCACGCGCTCGGTCGTGGTCGTCTTTCCGGCGTCGATGTGCGCGGAAATGCCGATGTTCCTGTAGTGCTCGATCGGAGTGTGCCGTGGCATGTGCTTCTCTTATGCCCGCTTGATTACCAGCGGTAATGCGCGAACGCTTTGTTGGCGTCCGCCATACGATGCGTGTCTTCGCGCTTTCGCACGGCCGTGCCGCGATTCTCTGCGGCGTCCATCAGCTCGTGCGCGAGACGGTGCGCCATCGACTTCTCGCTGCGCGCACGCGCGGCTTCGATCAGCCAGCGCATTGCGAGCGTCTGGCGGCGCGTCGGACGCACCTCGACCGGCACCTGGTAGGTCGCACCGCCGACGCGGCGTGACTTGACCTCGACTGCCGGCTTGACGTTCTCTAGTGCGGTGGACAGCAGTTCGAGGGCCGCATCGCCTTCACGACCGGTTTTCTCGGAAATGCGGTCGATCGCGCCGTACATGATTTTTTCGGCGGCGGATTTCTTGCCGGCCTCCATGACCATGTTCATGAACTTGGCGAGCATCTGGCTGCCGAACTTCGGGTCCGGGAGCACGACGCGTGTCGGTGCGGATGTGCGACGGGACATTGATTCTTCCCCTGTACCTTATTTCTTGGGCCGCTTGGCGCCGTACTTCGAGCGGCTCTGCTTGCGGTCAGTGACGCCGGCGCAGTCGAGCGTGCCGCGGACGGTGTGATAGCGGACACCCGGCAGGTCCTTGACGCGGCCGCCGCGGATCAGCACGACCGAGTGCTCCTGCAGGTTGTGGCCTTCGCCGCCGATGTAGCTCGTGACCTCGTAGCCGTTGGTCAGCCGCACGCGACACACCTTGCGCAGCGCCGAGTTGGGCTTTTTCGGTGTTGTCGTGTAGACGCGCGTGCAGACACCGCGGCGTTGCGGCGAGCGCTGCAGCGCAGGTACCTTCGACTTGTAGGTCGCCGCCACGCGGCCACCACTGATCAACTGGTTTGTCGTAGCCATATCGCCTGTAAACCCCTGACGCCGGTGGAATTACCGGACGCATGAAACGCCGGGCCGCCCTGTGGCGGCCCGGATGAACCTGAGCAATTCGGCCGGCCCCGCGCTTTGGGGCGGGCCGGAAAGGACCGCGATTTTAGGAACCGACCCCCAAGCTGTCAAGGAAGGTCGGCCCCGCTCGTTGGCGCCACGCCACAAGCCGGTCAGCGGACTTCCGCCGGCAGCCCGGGCAAGCCCCCCCGGCGGCCGGATTACTCGGTCGCAGCCTCGGCAACGGCCTCCTCGGCAACCGGCTCGGCGCCCGAGTCCAGGAAGCCCCGGTGTTCCTGGCCGCGCCCCAGGCGCCTCTGGGCATGGAACGAGAAGCCGGTGCCCGCCGGGATCAGCCGGCCGACGATGACATTCTCCTTCAGGCCACGCAGGTCGTCCTTGATGCCGCGGACGGCCGCATCGGTCAGCACACGCGTGGTCTCCTGGAATGACGCCGCCGAGATGAACGAATCGGTCTGCAGCGATGCCTTCGTGATGCCAAGCAGCATCGGCTCATAAACGGCCTGCTGCTTGCCCTCGCCCTCCATCCGGTCATTGAGCTCGAGAATTCGCGCGCGCTCAAGCTGCTCGCCACGCATCAGCGTCGAATCGCCGGCCTCCTTGACCTCGACCTTGCGGAGCATCTGCCGGACGATCACCTCGATGTGCTTGTCGTTGATCTTGACGCCCTGCAGCCGGTATACGTCCTGGATCTCGCGTGTCAGGTAATTGGCCAGCGCCGCAACGCCCTGCAGCCTCAGGATGTCGTGCGGGTTCGGCTCGCCGTCGGCGATGACTTCCCCGCGCTCCACGTGTTCGCCCTCGAACACATTGAGCTGCCGCCACTTCGGAATCAATTCCTCGTAGCGTTCGCTGCTCTCGCCGGTGATCACCAGGCGCCGCTTGCCCTTGGTCTCGCGACCGAAGCTGACCGTGCCGGTCACCTCGGCGAGAATTGCCGGTTCCTTCGGCTTGCGTGCCTCGAACAAGTCCGCGACGCGCGGCAGGCCGCCCGTGATATCGCGTGTCTTCGACGACTCCTGCGGAATACGCGCGATGACGTCGCCCACTGACACCTTCGCACCGTCCTCGAGCGAGATCAGCGCGCCCGGAGGCAATGTATAGACCGCCGGAATGTCGGTATTGGCGAATGTGATTTCCTTGCCCTTCGCGCTGACCAGCTTGATGACAGGCCGCAGGTCCTTGCCGGCAGCGCCGCGCTGCTTCGGGTCGAGCACCTCGACACTGGTCAGGCCCGTTACCTCGTCAACCTGCGACTGCACGGTGACGCCGTCCACGAAGTCGATGAACTTAATGGAGCCCGCGACCTCGGTGACGACCGGGTGGGTATGCGGGTCCCAGTTCGCGACGATCTGGCCCGGCGACACGGTGCCGCCCTCATTCGCGACGATCATCGCGCCGTACGGGATCTTGTAACGCTCGCGCTCGCGGCCGAACTCGTCGATGACCCCGATTTCGCCTGAACGCGAGGTCGTCACCAG
>JAOUGR010000299.1 GCA_029857655.1 Gammaproteobacteria bacterium
ACCGCCTCCGACCTGCTGAATCGGCTGGAGACATTCTGCCGCCGCGAAATGCCGAGCTACATGCAACCGCGGCAGATCGTCCTGCGCGAGTCCCTGCCCCGCACGGCCAGCGGCAAGATCGACCGAAAGTCATTGACCGATGAAAGTTGATCTCGGTCCGCAGCTCGACCGCCTGATGGCCGCCCAGGAACGGTGCGATCGGCTGCGTGATGCGACGCTTCGCAGCAAGCCGCGCGACCTGTGCGATCTCGCCTATGCCAACGCCTACGGCGGCCCGCCGCCATTCGTCATCGACGCCATCAAGGAAAGCCTGGCGGGCGACCGGCAACTCGATTTTCAGTACACACCGTACGGTGGCGCCACGCTTTCGCGCCGCCGGATTTCAGAGTCCCTCAGCCGGCAGCAGGGCCTGCGTTTTCCATGGCGCAACATCGTGCTGACGCCGGGCGCGATGGCGGCCCTCAACATCGTGTTCCGCGCGGTCGCCGCCCTGGATTCCCGGGCCGAGGTGATCGTGCTGACGCCGGGCTGGCTCGATTACCCGCTCTATCTCGTCAATCTGGGGCTGCGGCCGGTGCTGGTGCCGCTGCACCCGGTGACGATGCGTCTGGATCTGAACGCGATCGCGGATGCCATCACGCCGCAGACGCGCGCCATCGTCATCTCACAACCGGCCAATCCCACCGGACTCATATATTCAGCCGCGGAACTGCGGGACCTTGCGGCACTGCTGACCGAGCGCGGCGACGATCGGATCGTGCTCGTCTCCGACGAATGCCATCGCGACATCCTGTTCGACGACGCCCGATTCGTGCCGACGGCGCCGCACTATCCGGCGACCGTCGTCGTGTACTCGTTCGGCAAGGCCCTTTTCATCCAGGGCCAGCGCATCGGATATGTCGCCGTGTCTCCGCAGTTCCCGCAGGCCGACGCGTTCGTGACGTCATTGGAGCGCCTGTGCAGGGTCATGGGATTCTGCACGCCGACCGCGCTGATGCAGCTTGCCGTCAGGAAATTGCTCGATCGACCGCTCGATTTCTCGCATATCGCGACCCGCCGCCAGTTGATCCTCGATGCGCTCGCCGACGCCGCGATCGTCACGCAACCGTCCCAGGCGACATTCTTCCTGTACCCGAAAACACCGCAGGGCGATGATTTCGAGTTCGCAGAGCGCCTGGCGAAGCACGGGCTTCTCGTCCTGCCGGCACCCGTATTTCACCATTCGGGCCATTTCCGCCTGTCATTGACCGCACCCGACGACCAGATCGAGCGCGCAGCCGGGATCCTGCGCCAGGTCGCCTCCGGGAGTGCCGTATGACCGGCCGCGAATCCTCCCGGCAGGTCACCGATTTCGTCTGGCGCGATAGTGCCGTTACGGCGCCTTTCGGATCGGCGGACATCGCCATGACCGATCCGGCAATCAATGCGCTGAACGGGCAGTTCGCGTTGCATCTGCAGTCCAAAACCCGGCACCTGCTGGTGCGCGATCCGCTGGGCGTCAACAAGCTGTTTTTCGCGATCGGCCCGGGCGGCCAGGTCGACGTATCGAACTATCTGATCGATCACGTGCGCGCGGGACGGAGTCTGCACGAAGTGTGGTCCGTGCCGTCGGGCCACGCGCTCCGGTTCGATACCGCGAGCCGCGACTACCGTCTCACCCGCTACACCGGCCTGGCGTTCAACGAGGCGGCCGCGCCGGCCGACGATCCCTACCAATGTGCGGCCGCCATCCGCTCGAGTCTTGAAGCCACCATTCGACAGATTCGCCCGCTGGCCGAGGGCCGTTCACTTTACGTCACGATGTCCGGTGGATTGGACAGCACGACGGTCTCGGTACTCACTCGCGAGATCATCGGCGAATTTACCGGTGTCACCTTCACCATGGCGGACTCGAACGGCCAGGTGATCGAGAGCGAAGACCTGCGCTATGTCCGCCGTCTGGCGAAGGATATCAACGTAAGGCTCAAAGTCGTTTCCCGCACCGCGAAGCAACTGCTCGAGTTACTGGATCCCGTGCTGGTTTACGGGCAGGACTGGCGCGATTTCAACGTGCACTGCGGACTGGTAAATGCCGCCATCGGCTTTGACCTTGCGCGCGACCTTGGAACACAGTCCCGCCCGCTGTTGCTCACCGGAGACTGTGCCAACGAACTCACCGCCGATTACACGCCCGTCAGCTACCGCGGCCAGACCTACTACACGCTGCCGGACCTGCCAGCCGGCCGCCTGCGGCGCTTTCTGGTGACCGGACTCGACACCGGAGACCGCGAGATCGGCATTTACGCGCACTTCGGCTGCGACGTATTGGAGCCCTACGCACTCTGCGCGCCCGCCTTCACGCAGGTCCCCGCGACGCTTCTCGAAGTGCCGCAGGCCAAGCAGAAGCTGATGGAGCGCGCCGTCGCAGGCCTGGTTCCAGCCTACATACTGGCTCGTCCGAAAGTGCGGGCACAGTCGGGCAGCCACGACAACAGCGGCGGCACGCTGGCAGCCGTCGCGGACGCGGGAGTCGGCTCACAGGAGCTGTCGGCGAGGTTCTGCGAATTGTTCCAGACCGACGCGCGCGCGTTGCGCGGTCTGATCAAGGCCGGCATGTACAGATTTTCGACGCAGTACCCCGGGAACTAACCTGATGACCAACGCCACGACGCCAACCGCGATCGCCGAAACCGTGGAGGCCTTCATCCGCCGTCGCTTCGACATAGCGGAATCCGACCCGTACTTCAGCCGGCAGAGCAATTTGTGGGACGAGGGCTACGTGGATTCGCTCGGCATGACGGAGCTCATCGTGTTCCTGGAATCCACCTTCGCCATCCAGGTACCGGACACGGTGCTGTTTTCGCCGCAGTTCACGAGCATCGATGGGATTGCATCGCTCGTGGAGCAGGTCCGCGACGGAAAACTCGTGGCATCGGCATGACGACTGCTCTCACCTACGGTGCGATACGGGAGGTGGACGCGGACGATTCCGTGACTATAGAGCGCGTCGCCCAACTTCACATCGAGCTGCTCGGTTTTGGGCCATTGGCCGCATTCGGTCCCCGCCTGGTGCGCGAGTTCGGCTACCAGGCGCCGATGAAGTCCGGGCTCATGAAGCTCGCGGTTTACGAGGCGGATGGAGACATCGGCGGATTCGTTGCGTACACGGCGGATCCGGAGGCGCTGCACAGCAATGCGGTGGGCCGGACCTGGCCGCGCCTTCTGGTGCTCATGCTGGCATCACTGATCGAATCGCCGCGCCGGCTGCGCGATCTGGCGCGCGCGATCCGCATCTGGCGCTCAAGGGCGCCGGAACCTGAGGGCGGTTCGGAAGGGTTGGGAGAGATCGCGGCGATCGCGGCGCGACCTGAGGTC
>JAOUGR010000300.1 GCA_029857655.1 Gammaproteobacteria bacterium
CAATTACTGCGCCAACAATGCCAGCCGTCGCCAGAATGAGGTCCGGCATTCCCCATGGGGCAAATTTACCCAGCCAAAAGAAAAAGTTCGTTGCCGACCAGTAGCTCAGCACTCCACAGAGCAGTAGCGCAAGCGCCCTCAGCTTGAAATTGCCATTGAGACCCGGCAGGTAGGGAATCAGCACCAAAGCAGCGTACACGGCACCGGTCACGTCACTGACATATCCCCATAAAGAATTGATCAGGAAGCGCTCGCCCTCGACCATCGCCCACCAGAGCAGGCTCGAGATCAGCGCGTAGAGCACGCGCAGCTGGATCGGGGCGCCGAAGAATCTGAATTGCATGGCCGAGATCACTCCGCAGGCGCCAGGAAACCCCTGTCCCTCGCAAATACGATCGCCTGCGTGCGGGACCACACACCGAGCTTGTCGAAGATATTGGACGCGTGATTGCGGACCGTTTTCTCGCTGATGTGCAGGCGTGAGGCGATGTCCGCGTTGCTGAGGCCCTCGCCCATCAGCGCCAGTACCTGGCGCTCGCGCGTCGACAGCGCGGCGAACACCGCCGCGCCCGCGGCCCCCTGCGGCCGGACAAAGGCGAGCACCGCCTCCTGAAACCGTCGCCAGGCCGGCTCATCCGAGAGCAGGATGTGATTGCGCGAGTCGAGCTCAACAAACTCCGCGCCCGCGATCGACCCGGCGACGAGTCGCCCTTCCGACACGGGAATCACCGCGTCGTCCCGCGCGTGCAACACGAGGGTGGGTACCCGCACTTCGCTGAGCAGCGCTTCGAAGTCCATCCCGGCGCGCGCTTCCAGCAAGCGAGCCGCGATCGCGCCGGTCGTCGTCTTCAGGCAGAGTTCGTTGAACCACTTCAACTGCCCGGCGCTCGCACCAGGCACGAAGCGCGAGGTGAACAACTGGCGATAGGTCGGGTTGTCGCTGCCCCAGGCCACGCGCGCCAGGTCGGCCGTGGCGCGGTAGCCGGCCTGCGACTCCGGCGTTCCGCGCCGATAGGCGCCGCGCGCATAGCTGCCGTAGAGGATCAGCCGCGCCACGCGATCAGGATGGCGCAGCGCATATCCGATGCACGCTGCCGCACCCTGCGAGATGCCGAGCAGTGTCACCGGCCCGTCCGGCTGGGCGGCATCGACGACCGATTCGAGGTCCGACACCCAGCGATCAAGCGAGAGATCGTCGATTCGCGGATCGCTCAGCCCGCAGCCGCGCTCGTCGTAGCGCACGAAGCGGAACTGCCCGGAAAAGAACTGGAGCCAGTGCTTCCAGAGCGGGCTCTCCCACTCGTATTCGAGGTGCGTGAGCCAGTTGGCGGCCTTGACGACCACCGCGCCGCTCCCGGACTCCGCCCACGCCAGGCGCGCGCCGTCCGACGCCTGCACGTATCGAATGCGCTGCCGGAACTGCTTGGCGCTGGCCATCGGCCTCACCGGGACATTTGTCGGGGGTCTGGGCCCGCGATCTTAGCCCAATCGGGACAAAGCACCCATGGCGGGCCCCGGACGCCGGAGACACGATTCCCGGCAATTCGGGAGGGCTCACCATGTTCAAGCGCCTGTTCTTTTTCGTTTACGGCGTCGCGTGCTACGCGATCTTCCTGGCGACCTTCCTCTACGCCATCGCCTTCGTGGGTGGCTGCCCGATTGTGCCGAGCCGGCTCGACGGGCCGCTTGAGGGATCGCTGCTCGCGGCGATCGCGATTGATTGCGCGCTGCTCATGGTGTTCGCCGTACAGCACAGCGTGATGGCGCGGCGCTGGTTCAAGGAACGCTGGACGCAGATCATCCCGTGGACCATCGAGCGCTCCACCTATGTATTGTTCGCGAGCCTCGCGCTGCTCCTGCTGTTCTGGCAGTGGCGGCCGATCGGCATCGAGATCTGGACGGTCGAGCATGCTGGCGCCAGTGCCCTGCTGTGGGCAGTGTTCGGCGCCGGCTGGACGACGGTGCTGGTCGTTACTTTCCTGATCAATCATTTCGACCTGTTCGGATTGCGCCAGGTGTGGCTGCCGCTTGTCGGGAAGCCGTACACGCCCGTGTCGTTCCGCACGCCCCTGCCGTACCGGCTGGTGCGCCACCCGCTTTACTTCGGTTTCCTGCTCGCATTCTGGGCGACGCCGCATATGACGCTCGCGCATCTCGTGTTCGCGATCGCGACGACCGCCTACATCGTGCTTGCGATCCAGTTCGAGGAGCACGATCTCATCGCCGAGCACGGCGCCTCGTACCAGGACTACCGGCGCAAGGTGCCGATGCTGGTGCCCGGACTGCGGCCGCGGCAGCCCCGAGAAAGGCGCATCGAGAATCCGGGGGCTGTGTGACTGGGTGGCGGATCGAAAATTCGCAGCTAACGGCCCTTCCCGATGTCCGCAGTGAACCCGATCGGTCGAGACTCTGCGGCGGGCGGCGCCATCAGCGCACGGATTGCGCGGTAAACTTCTTCGAACTGCTTTCGTGTCCTGGCATCGAGCGTCGCGACAGATTTCTGTAGCTCTTCGAGCTGGCGAGCGAGTTTCGTGTTGGATGCCAGAACTTGTTGCAGCTTCACAAAAGCGCGGACGATATAAACCGACACTTCAACGGCGCGGGGACTGTTGAGAACGCTGGCCGCCATGATGGCCCCGTACTCGGTGAAGGCGATTGGCAGATACCGGCGCCCGCCCCATCTTGAGGTCGCAATTTGCGACCTCAAGATGCGTAACTCATTGATATCAAGTCGAAATGCGAAGTCCGTCGGAAACTTGGCTGTGTTGCGCTTGAACTGTTCGTTAAGCCGCTTCGGCGAAACTCCGTATAAAGCCGCGAGATCCACATCCAGCAGAACGCGCTGCTCGCGCAGCACCAGAATTCGTTCGGCAATCCCGGCGGATACAGCGCTTGAGTCCGACCGCGACATTGCCAACGATAGTCGCCGATCTGCACCCTCGTTGCCCCATGAAAATCTGCCGCCAATCAACGATTTCCAAACTTGACGCCCGCTCAATCAGCTTCGGAATGTCGGAGCCGGGCCTGCTCCGGTTTTCATGGCCCGATCAAGGTCACCTCAGGTGACCGTTTGCGTTGCGGCCTTGTGCCCCGTTTGCCGGGAGAATCACCGCTCCCTGATTCGAACCCTTCAGCCCCCCGTTCATGTCCAAGGGGTAGGATAGATTCGCAATGAGTTTGCGTGCCACAGCGCTGATTCTCCTGCTCGCGGCATCGAGCCTCGCCTGGGGCGAAACCCTCAATCCGCCGGAGCGCTTTGCGAACCTGAGCTATGTCGAAGGCCAGGTGACGTTCGAGGGCGCCCACACACCCGCGACCTCCACCCTGCCCGACCGCCCGCTGGC
>JAOUGR010000301.1 GCA_029857655.1 Gammaproteobacteria bacterium
AGCGTCGGGCGCACCGACCACCAGTGTGCAGCCAGCAGCAATGGCGCTGCGAACAGCAGCAGAATCGGCAAACGATAGGGTTTCTCGTGCATTTCAACTTCGTATCGTCGCATGCAGGGCAATACGAGGCATTGGCAACTGTCGCCGCTTCGCGACGGCGAACGGGGTCAGTCCCCGCAAATGTGAGGTGCCGCACGGTCGCAGGCGCCCGACGCGGCGGCCAGGCTATCGCTCCTGAGCAGTCGCTTCCCGGTACACGACCTCTCCGCCAATGATCGTGTACACCACACGCGCCTTCAGAATCCGCGCATCCGGCACCTGCATGATGTCGGCGGAAAGCACCGTGAAATCCGCGAGCTTGCCCACTTCGATCGTGCCGCGCTCTCCTTCCTGGAATGCCGCATAAGCGGGCCAGTACGTCAGCAGGCGCAGCGCTTCTTCGCGCGTGAGGCGCTGCTCCAGCCCCCAGTCCGGGCCCGCATAACCATCCAGCGCGCGGCGCGTAACCGCTGCGTAGAACTCGATGATGGGATCGCCCAGTTCCACCGGTGCATCGGTACCGCCCGTGATGATCGCACCGGCATCCAGCAGCGAGCGCCAGGCATACGCGCCCTTGACGCGGTCGGGTCCGAGCCGGCTCGGCGCGAAGTACATGTCGCTGATGGCATGCGAGGTCTGCATGGACGCAATCACGCCGAGCTTCGCGAAGCGCGGGATGTCGGCCGGCGCGAGCACTTGGGCGTGCTCGATGCGAAAGCGCGGCTCAGCAACGAGGCGTTGCGACACTGGTACGGCCGCGAATGCTCTTTCATAAGCGTCTAGCACGAGACGATTGCCGCGATCGCCGATTGCATGCGTCTCGACCTGGATGCCCTTCCTCAATGCCTCCGTTGCAATTCTCAGGATCACGTCGGGTTCGTTACGAAGGAGACCGACGCTTTCCGGTGAATCGCTGTAGGGCGCAAGAAGCGCTGCGCCGCGCGAGCCGAGCGCGCCGTCCATGTAGAGCTTGATGCCACGGACGACGAGGCGGTCATCGCAGCTTTTTTCGCCGCGGCCCATGGTCAGGAAACGTTCGGCATCCGGTCCCGGACCTTCCATGGCGGCGTACATGCGAAGAGCGATCCTTCGCTCCGCGTATAGCTCGCACAGGAGCCGGATCTCCGTGTCAGTCGTCCCTGCGTATTGCAGCTGGGTCCAGCCGACACGCAGGCTGCGATTCGCGCCGGTCTCCAGGGCCAACTTTGTCTCCGAATCGGTCGGCAACGGAACCAGGTCTTCGACAAGTGGCCTGGCGTTGTCGATCAGCATGCCGGTTGGCTCACCCGTCATCGGATCCTTCAGGATCTCGCCGCCCGGAGGGTTCGGCGTGTCGCGCGTGATGCCGGCAACATTCAGCGCCAGACTGTTGACGACGATTGCATGCCCGTCGATGCGCTCGAGGACGACCGGCCGGTCGGCGACGACCAAGTCAATGTCCTGCCGCACCGGAAATGCCGCGGGCGACCAGCGTGACTCGATCCAGCCGCGCCCGACAATCCATGCGCCCTTGTCATTCGCCGCGCGTTCTCGCAGGCGTTGCTGGAGAGCGGCAAGGCTCGGGACGCCGGTGAGATCGAAATACAGTTCACGCCAGCCGATGCCGGAGAGATGGGCGTGCGAATCCGTCAGTCCCGGCAGGACCGTGAGACCACCAAGATCGACCTTGCGCGCATCGGGCGGCGCCTGCCGCAGCGCCTCGGCACCCGAACCCACATAAATAATGCGTCCATCAACAACGACAACGGCTTCGGCGCGCGGCGTCAGGGCGGCTCCGGTGTAGATGTTGGCGTTGTGAAGGACCAAGGCCGTTGACGCCAGGGATGGCATTGCGGCCAGCGCCAGCAGCGGGACTGCCATTTGCGGTAAAATACGCCGCGTCCGCTTATTCATGATGCCTATCCTACATCCATGTTGTCACTGATCGGCTGGCTCATCCTGCTGGTGCTTTGCTGGCCCCTGGCCCTGCTCGCACTCATTCTGTGGCCCATAGTCTGGCTGATCTCCCTTCCGTTCCGGCTGGTTGGCATCACCTTTGATGCGCTCTTTGCGCTGCTAAAGGCCATCCTGTTCCTGCCAGCCCGTGTGTTGGGCCAGAAGCCGAAGTCGTAATCACGGGCGCAAGCGAAGGCGCGCTCATGACCGACAGAGATTACGTACTCGGAACTCACGACGAGGAGATCGCGCGCCTCGGCCTGCAGCATCGCGTCTGGCGGACGCCCGCCATCGAGTGCTGGCAGAAGGCCGGCGTCGGCCGCGGCCAAAAAGTAATCGATGTTGGCGCAGGACCAGGGTTTGCAACGATGGATCTCGCCCAGATCGTTGGCCCGGATGGCGAAGTCTTTGCGGCCGAACGATCGAACCGATTCCTGGCGATCGCCACCAAGGCGTGCACCGAGCGTGGCTTCACCAATGTCCGCTTCTGCAACATGGACCTGATGAACGAGTCCCTGGGCGTGACCGGGTTCGATGCAGCCTGGTGTCGCTGGGTCGCGTGCTTTGTGTCGTCGCCAGCGACCTTGGTTCAGAGGATTGCGGATGCGTTGCGCCCGGGCGGGGTCGCCATGTTCCACGAGTACTCCGATTACCGCACTTTTCGATTCACGCCGCGCCGCCCCGCCCTTGAGAGCTTCGCCGACGAAGTCATGGCAAGCTGGCGCGCAGCCGGTGGGGAGCCGAATATCGGGCTCGATCTGCCTGTGCTCCTGCCCGCGGCCGGCCTGCGGGTCAGACATGTGCGTCATCACATCTTTGCGGTCACCCGACAAGACGCCATGTGGCAGTGGCCGACGAGTTTCATCGGGATCAACCTGGACCGGCTGCGCGAACTCGGTCGCGTCAGCGCCGGGTGGGTTTCCGAGGTGCGCCAGGCGTTCCAGGATGCCGAAGCTGACGAAAGGACCGTCTTTACGACACCCCTGGTGCTCGAGGTCATCGCCGAGCGCCAGTAGGCCCCGGCTATTCCTCCTTTTCGCAGCCGCATCCCATCAACTGGCGGCTCAGATAGGTGAATTCGAGCGCATTGGTCAGCGCCACCTGGTTGAGGTTTGCCCCGGCCGAATGGCCCCCCTCCATGTTTTCGTAATAGAAATACGGGTAGCCGAGTTCCGCAAGCCGCGCGGCGGCTTTCCGCGCATGCCCGGGATGCACGCGGTCATCGGCCGTGGAAGTTTGGAGGAAGACTTTCGGATAGGGCTTCCCCGCCTGCAACTTCTGATACGGCGAATAACGCTCCAGGATCTCGCGTTCCGCAGGAATCGCCGGATCGCCGTATTCGCCCACCCACGATGCCCCGGCGCCGAT
>JAOUGR010000027.1 GCA_029857655.1 Gammaproteobacteria bacterium
GATGCACGGCGGGAAGCCGCTCGCCGAGATCAGCCGGCCCGATGTGGACGCCATGATCAAGGGCCTGTCGAACATGGAAAAGCACATCGAGAACATCCGCAAGTTCGGCCAGCCCTGCGTGATTGCAATCAACCATTTCCCGACCGACTCGGCGGAGGAGGTCGCGGCGCTCAGGAAACACTGCGAGTCACTCGGCGTGAAGGCAGTGGAAGCGAGACCGTTCAGCGAGGGCGGCAAGGGTTGCACGGAACTCGCCGCAGTCGTGCGCGACCTGGTGGCCGTGACCGAGCCCAAGTTCACGCCGCTTTACGACTGGAATGCCCCGATCGAGGAAAAGATCGCGATTGTCGCCCGCGAGATGTACGGTGCCCAAGCGGTCGACTACACGCCGCGCGCCCGTCGCGACCTGGAGCATCTCGAGAAGTCCGGCTTCGGCAAGCTGCCTGTGTGCATTGCCAAGACCCAGCAGTCACTCTCGGACAACCCGGCGCTGCTCGGCCGCCCAAAGGACTTCCTGGTAACCGTGCGCGAGATTCAACTGGCGGCAGGCGCGGGATTCGTGATTCCGATCACCGGCTCGATCATGCGCATGCCGGGCCTGCCAAAGCAGCCGATGGCCTACAATTTCGACCTCAGCGACGAGGGCGAAATACTCTTCAAGCGCTGAGCTGGCCTGTGTCGATGCCGTTCTGCGCGCACGCCGCAGTAAACGTATTGCGCAGCAGGCAGGCAATCGTCATCGGGCCGACGCCGCCGGGCACCGGCGTAATCGCGCCCGCGACGTGCACCGCCGTGTCGAAATCGACGTCGCCCACCAGTTTCTCACGCGGCCCGTTGGGTGACGGCACGCTGATCCGGTTGATGCCGACGTCTATCACGGTTGCCCCCGGGCGGATCCAGTCACCCTTGATCAGCCTCGGCTTGCCGATCGCAGCGATCAGGATGTCGGCCCGGCGGCATTCTTCCGCGAGATCGCGGGTGCGCGAGTGGGCAATGGTTACCGTGCAGTTTTCGCGCAGCAGCAGTTGCGCCATCGGCTTGCCGACGATGTTCGACCGGCCGACGACCAGCGCGCGCTGACCTGACAAGTCGCCCACGTACTCCTTCAGCATCAGCAAGCAGCCCAGCGGGGTGCAGGGAATCATCCCCATGCCCCGAGCCGCCAGCAGGCCGGTATTAATGATGCTGAAACCGTCAACGTCCTTTTGAGGCGCGATCGCATCGATGACCGCCAGTTCATCGATCTGCCGCGGCAGCGGGAGCTGTACAAGTATCCCGTGTACGGCCGGGTCCTCATTGAGCCGGGCCACGTGCTCGAGCAGGTCCGACTGGGAAACCGTCGCCGGGAGCCGCGTCTCAAATGATTGCATGCCCGCTTCGCGCGTCTGGCGGCCCTTGTTGCGGACGTAGATTTGGCTGGCAGGATCCTCACCAACGAGGATCGCGGCAAGCCCCGGCGTGACGCGATGGCGCGTGATGAGCGTTGCAACCTGCCGCGCAAGTTCGGCCCTCACGCGCATGGCCATGGCGCGCCCGTCGATGAGTCGGGCCTGGTGCGTGGTCGCTGGTGTCATCTTCGACCCGGATTCTGGCATCGATCCGGCCTCATGCCATACTGGAGGCCGCGAGGGTACCTGAAACCTCCGTTCAAGTGCGAGATCGCGAGCCATCATGAACGTCAAGCGCGACGTGGAGCCCGTTCGACGAATACATCGGGAACGGCTGCAATGAAGCCCGGTGCGATACCGACACCGATGGGCCAGGCACAGAAAGAAGAGCTCCTGGCAATAGTGGCACGCCACAGGGATCAGCCGGGCCCGCTGATCGAAATCCTGCATGACGTGCAGCGGTCGCTGGGTTGTGTACCTGCCGAGGCAGTGCCGCTGATCGCCGGCGCGCTAAACCTGTCGCGGGCCGAAGTCCACGGCGTGATCAGCTTCTATCACTATTTCCGCAGCGCGCCCCATGGCCGGCGTGTCCTGCGGCTCTGCCGGGCCGAGGCCTGCCAGTCGATGAATGGCGAGGCGCTCGCGAAACACGCGATGCAACGCCTGGGCGTCGGATTCGGCGAGACGACGGCCGACGGTGCCATCACGCTTGAGGCCGTTTATTGCCTCGGGCTCTGTGCCTGTTCGCCGGCAGCGATGATTGATGAGGAGGTGGTCGGACGCATGACGCCGGTACGCCTCGACGAAATGATCGCTCGCACCAACGGGAAGGTGACGACGTGACGGTCACGGTCTGGGTTTCGCGGGATGCCGGGGCGCTGGCGCTGGGCGCGGACAAGACGGCACAGAAGCTGCTTGCTGCGGCAAGCGCTGCCGGCACTGCGATCAAGTTGCGCCGCAATGGATCCCGCGGGCTGTACTGGCTCGAGCCGCTCGTCGAGGTGGAGTGTGCCGCAGGCCGGATTGCTTATGGCCCCGTGTCCGATCGCGATGTGCCTGGGCTGCTGGAGAAGGGCCTGCTGATTGGCACGGCGCATCCGCTGCGGCTCGGCCCGATCGAAGAGCACCCCTGGTTCACTTCACAGCAGCGACTGACATTTGCGCGCGTCGGGCGGATTGATCCGCTTGATCTCGATGACTACCTGACGCAGGGCGGTTTCACCGGGCTGCGGCGCGCACTCGACATCGGGCCAGCCGCAACGGTCAAAGAGGTGGTTGAATCCGGCCTGCGCGGCCGCGGCGGCGCAGCATTTCCAACCGGCATCAAATGGCAGACGGTGCTGAAGCAGCCGGCGGGCCAGCGATATATCGCCTGCAATGCGGATGAGGGCGATTCCGGAACATTCTCGGATCGCATGTTGATGGAGGGCGATCCGTTTTCGGTCATCGAGGGCATGATCATCGCGGGCGCCGCGGTCGGCGCGACGCGCGGATACATCTATCTTCGTGTCGAATATCCGCACGCGCTGCGGGTCATGACTGCCGCGATTGCGGCGGCACGAAAAGCCGGTTACCTGGGTGCCGATGTCTGCGGCAGCGGCCTTGCTTTCGACATCGATCTGCGGCTCGGTGCCGGCGCGTATATCTGTGGCGAAGAAACGTCGATGCTGGAGAGCCTCGAAGGCCGCCGTGGCGAAATCAGGGTACGCCCGCCACTGCCGGCGGAGAAGGGCCTGTTCGGGGCGCCCACGGTCGTCAACAATGTCGTCACCCTTGCGACCGTACCGGTCGTGCTCGCGGGCGGTGCCGCTGCATACCGCGAATTCGGGCAGGCGAAGTCGCGCGGCACCATTCCGCTGCAACTCGCCGGCAACGTGCTGCGCGGGGGCCTGATCGAACGGGCATTCGGCATCACGGTTCGTGAGCTGCTTTACGATTATGGCGGCGGTTCGGCGAGCGGACGGCCGATCCGCGCGGTCCAGATCGGTGGGCCTCTCGGCGCCTACCTGCCGGAATCCCAGTTCGACACGCCGCTCGAGTACGAGGCACTGGCCGCGATCGGCGCCATGCTCGGGCATGGGGGCGTCGTCGCATTCGACGACACGGTCGACATGCTTGCGATGGCGAAATACGCGATGGAATTCTGCGCGATCGAGTCCTGTGGGAAGTGCACGCCCTGCCGTATCGGCTCGGTGCGGGGCGCCGAGGCGCTCTCGAATATCGCCCGCGGCATCGAACCAGAATCCAATCTTGCGCTGGTCGAGGAGCTGTGCGATACGATGTTGCAGGCATCCTTGTGCGGCCTCGGGGGCATGGCGCCTTATCCGGTGCTGAGTGCGATGAAGCATTTCAAGGAAGATTTCGGAAAACGGACCAACGGAAGCTGACATGTACGCGATTGACCATAAGGACCTTGGCACGCCAGCCGCCGCGTCGGGCGAGTCGGTGACGCTCGATATCGACGGCAGCACCGTCACGGTTCCGGTGGGCACCTCGGTCATGCGCGCCGCCGCGCTGGCGGGCGGCCAGATTCCGAAGCTTTGCGCCACCGACAGCCTGAAGGCCTTCGGTTCCTGCCGCCTGTGCCTGGTCGAGATCGAGGGGCGGAAGGGATTCCCCGCCTCCTGCACGACCGAAGTGGCCGCCGGCATGAAAGTCCGCACGCAGTCAGCGCGGTTGCAGAAGCTACGGCGCGGCGTGGTTGAGCTCTATGTGTCGGATCATCCCCTGGATTGCGACGAGTGTCCGGCCAACGGCCATTGCGAATTGCAGGATGCAGCCGAGGAGCTCGGCGTGGAAGGTTCGCGATATGCGAACGGCGGGGCGACACAGCGCGGTGTGGCGCAGGATGCCAGCAATCCCTATTTCGTGTTCAACCCGGACCTCTGCATTGTTTGTTCGCGTTGCGTGCGCGCCTGCGACGAGGTGCAGGGCACGCTGGCGCTCACCATCGAGGGCCGCGGGTTCGATTCGCGCGTGTCGGCGAGCCAGCACCAGCCATTTCTCGAGTCCGAATGTGTATCCTGCGGCGCCTGTGTCGAAGCCTGCCCGACGGCCGCCCTGACCGAGAAATTACCGCTGTCGCTGGGAGCGCCTACCGAGGCGGTAAGCACGACTTGCGGCTACTGCGGTGTCGGCTGCTCGCTGAAGGCCGAGGTCAAGGAAGAGACGGTGGTGCGCATGGTGCCGAACCGCGCCGGCACCGCAAACAATGGTCATGCCTGCGTGAAGGGGCGTTTCGCATTCGGTTATGCGACTCATGCCGATCGTGTTCGCAGCCCGATGATCCGCAAGCGCATCACGGACCCCTGGCGCGAAGTTAGCTGGGAAGAGGCATTCGCGTATACGGCGGCTGAATTCAAGCGCATCCGGAAGAAATACGGTCCCGATTCGGTCGGCGGCATCACCTCATCGCGTTGCACCAATGAAGAAACGTTCCTGGTGCAGAAACTCGTGCGCGCGGCGCTCGGCACCAACAATGTCGACACCTGCGCGAGGGTCTGCCACTCGGCGACCGGCTACGGCCTCAAGCACACGCTTGGCGAGTCCGCGGGAACGCAGGCTTTCACGTCAGTCAACAACGCGGACGTAATCGTCCTGATCGGCGCCAACCCGACCGACGGACACCCGGTCTTTGCCTCGCAGCTCAAGCGACGGCTGCGTCAGGGCGCGAAGCTCATCGTGCTCGACCCGCGCGCGATCGACCTGGTGCGCACGCCCCACATCGAGGCAGTTGCACACCTGCCGCTTCGCCCCGGCACGAATGTCGCCGTCATGAATGCGCTTTCCCATGTCATTGTCACGGAGGGGCTCGCGAATGACGCCTATGCCGAGGCGCGCTGCGAAGTCGACACCTACCGCAAATGGAAGGCTTTCGTCGCGGATCCCCGGAACTCCCCGGAGTCAACGGAGGCGATCAGCGGCGTGCCGGCTGCGCTCGTGAGAAAGGCGGCCCGGATCTATGCAGCTGGTCCGAACAGCGCAATCTATTACGGCCTGGGCGTTACGGAGCACAGCCAGGGAACGACCATGGTCATGGCTATCGCGAACATCGCGATGGCGACCGGCAATCTCGGCCGCGAAGGCGTCGGCGTCAGCCCGCTGCGCGGCCAGAACAATGTGCAGGGCTCCTGCGACATGGGGTCGTTTCCGCATGAATTCAGCGGCTACCGTCATGTGTCGGATGCTGCGACGCGCAGCCTGTTTGAAGGGGCGTGGAATGCAAAGCTGGCGAGCGAGCCGGGCCTTCGCATCCCGAACATGTTCGAAGCGGCGCTCGACGGCAGCTTCCGCGGGCTCTACATCCAGGGCGAGGACTTCGTCCAGTCCGACCCGAACACCAATCACGTCGTCGCTGCGCTGTCGGCAATGGAATGCGTGGTGGTACAGGACCTGTTCCTGATCGAGACGGCGCGCTATGCACACGTGTTCCTGCCGGGCTCCACCTTCCTCGAGAAGGATGGCACCTTCACGAATGCCGAACGGCGCATCTCGCGCGTTCGAAAAGTGATGGAGCCGCTGGCGGGTCTTGCGGACTGGGAAATCACGATGCGGCTTGCCCAGGCGCTCGGTTATCCGATGCATTACTCGCATCCGTCCGAGATCATGGACGAGATTGCGCGCCTGACCCCGACATTCCGCGGGGTGAACTACGAGAAGCTGGAGCGTCTCGGCAGCATCCAGTGGCCCTGCAACGATGCGGCGCCCGAAGGCACTCCCACGATGCACGTCGATAGCTTCGTACGCGGCAAGGGCAAGTTCTACGTGACGGAATACGTGGCGACTTCCGAGCGCAGCACGAGCCGATTCCCGCTGCTCCTCACCACTGGTCGCGTGCTGTACCAGTACAACGTCGGCACTCAGACCCGCCGCACGTCGAATCTTGCCTGGCAGTCCGAGGACCGCCTGGAAATTCACCCGGACGATGCCGAGGACCGCGGTATCGCCAATGGGGACTGGGTGGGAGTCACGAGCCGCGCCGGCGATACGGTCATGCGCGCGGTCGTGTCCCGGCGCATGACGCCCGGGGTGGTCTACACGACATTCCATTTCCCCGAATCTGGAGTCAATTTGGTGACCACCGAGAATTCCGATTGGGCGACGAACTGCCCTGAATACAAGGTCACGGCCGTCGAGGTGGTCCGGGTCGGGCATCCGGAGGCATGGCAGGAACGGATTCGCGCCGAGCGCAGCGCGCAACGCAGCCCGGCGATGCCGTCCGCCTGAAGCCGGGCCGCAGCGCGATGAATATCGAACGACTCGTCACGATGGCCAATGACATCGCGGCATTTTTCGCTTCCGAACCGGACCCGGATGCGGCTGCCGATCAGGTCGCGAACCATCTCAGGAAATTCTGGGAACCGAGGATGCGCGCCGAAATCCGCGGTAGCCTGGAGCAGGGTGGAAACGGATTAAGTCCGCTCGCGAGGCGAGGCGTCGAGCGCCTCTGATGATTGCGCGCTGTCGCCAGGCTGCGACACGCCGACGTGCGTTGACCGATGCTTGGACGCGGAAACTACTCGTAGTCTGACGCGGTCCAATCCCGACATGGATGTCCCCTTGCCGCTGCGCGCTATTGCTATTGCCTGCCTGGTTTCGACGCTGCTTTCATGCGGAGGCGGAGGCGGGCGCAACGGCAATCCGCCACCGCCGCCACCCGGATCCGGCCTCGACGCGCGGCCCAGCAACCTGAGTTGCATTGCGCCACCACGCACCGGCGGCAACTCGACGATTTCGACGCCGCGCGCATTCCCGGCGCTGACATTTACCGCGCCGGTGGCGATGTTGCAGGCGCCGGGTGATGCCTCACGATGGTTCGTCGTGCAGCAGGAAGGCACGGTCCGCGTATTCGACAACAACCCGGCGGTGGCTGCGACCCAGAATTTCCTGGACATTCGCGGCCGGGTCCGGAATTCCGGTGAGGCGGGACTGCTCGGCCTGGCGTTTCACCCGAATTTCCCGGTCAACGGCCGCGCCTATGTCAATTACAGCAACCTCTCGGGCGGAGTTCTGCGCTCCATCACGTCGGAATTCACCAGCCCGGACGGCGGACTAACGCTCGATCCGAATTCAGAGCGCATCCTGTTGACGGTCAACAAGCCGTTTGAGAATCACAACGGCGGCAACCTGGCATTTGGCCCCGACGGTTTCCTGTACATCGGCCTTGGCGACGGCGGTGGTGGCGGAGATCCGCAGGAGAATGGGCAGAATCCGCAGCGTCTGCTTGGCAAGATGCTGCGAATCGACATCAATTCGCAGCCGAACGGTGCGCCGTATGCGATTCCCGCCGGTGCCAGCGGAAATCCATTTGCGGGTAATCCGCGCTGCAATGCGAACGGCAGCGGCACCCAGAATTGCCCGGAAATTTACGCGCTCGGCCTGCGAAATCCCTGGCGCTGGAGCTTCGACCGCCAGACCGGCGATTTATGGGTCGGCGACGTTGGCCAGAGCTCGTTCGAGGAAATCGACGTGATTGCGCGCGGCGGCAACTACGGCTGGGACGAGCGCGAAGGCGCGCATTGCTTCGAGCCGCCAAATGGCTGCCAGACAGCGGGCCTGATCGATCCAGTCGCTGAATATGGGCGCGCGATGGGCCAGTCGATCACAGGTGGATATGTTTACCGCGGCGCGCAGATAACCAATCTATTCGGCCGCTACGTCTTTGGGGATTTTGAAACGGGCATGATTGCCTCGCTGACACCGGGTGCCGGCGGCACGTTCACGGTATCACCACTGATACAGCCTGGCGCGACGCCCCCGGGCGCACCGGGACAATTGAACCCCTCCGCATTCGGCGAAGCGAATGACGGCGAGCTTTATTTGCTCGATTACCTTCGCGGCCACGTCCGGCAACTGATATTCACCGGCGGTGGTGGTGGCGACAATGTTCCGCAACAGCTTTCGGCCACGGGATGCATCAACACGACGAATGCCGGTGCGCCACCGCTGCTTACGCTGATTCCTTATGCGCCGAACGCCGCGTTCTGGTCGGATGGAGCAGTCAAGGAGCGATGGATCGGGCTGCCGAATGGACTGAAGATTGCCGTTCAGAACGATGGTGACTGGGACCCGCCGAATGGAACCGTGCTGGTCAAGCATTTCCGGATTGGCAACCAGCTGGTCGAGACCCGTCTTTTCATGCGCCACCCGGATGGCATCTGGGCCGGCTACACCTTTGAATGGAACCAGGCACAGACCGAGGCGATGCGTGTCAGCGGCGGCAAGACCGTTGCGGTCGGCGGCCAGAACTGGATTTTTCCGAGTGAAGCCCAGTGCATGCAGTGCCACACGCAGGCGGCCGGCTTCAGCCTCGGACTCGAGACCGCGCAACAGAACGGCACGCTGACCTATGCGCAGACCGGGCGCAACGCAAACCAGATCACGACGCTGAATGCGGTCAACGTGCTGTCGCCACCGGTCGGCACCAATCCGCCGGCCTATGCGAGCCCGACCGATATGAGCCGCACGCTGACGGAGCGGGCAAGAAGTTATCTCCACACAAACTGCGCCAACTGCCATCGTCCCCAGGGACCGACGCCGGTCGCGATCGACCTGCGTCACGACACGACGCTGGCGCAGACCAGTGCCTGCGACGTGGCGCCGAGCGCTGGTGATCTCGGAATCGCCAATGCACTCATCATCGCACCGGGCGACGATGCGCGTTCGGTGCTGCTTGCGCGCATGGCACGCCGTGATGCATCTGGCATGCCGCCGCTTGCAAGTAACGTCGTGGATGCGGCCGGCGTCCAGCTGATCGGCGCGTGGATTGATTCACTTACGGCTGCGGACTGTCAGTAGCGCCGAATCTCGATCAACGGCCGGTTCATTATCCAAAAAAAGAGGCCCGCCAGAATGGCGGGCCTCTTCTTCAGGAATTGCAGTGGATCCTGGCTACCTGAAGCGCCAGACGAAGTTGGCCGACAGAAAATCGGCGTCGCCACCCGATACATCGAACTTGACGTACTCGACCTGCACACCAGCGTTATCGCCGATATTCATTCCAATGCCGGCGCCATAGCCGATGTCGTTGCCACTGTCGCTTGCACTGTCCGTCGTCGTGATGACGCCTCCCTCGCCGTCATCCTGGCGAATCGTGAGCGAGAGGTCGGCATCCCAGAACACCACGCCGAGCTTGGCATAGGCATAGAACATTTCGCCCATCGGCGCCTTGCCCGTGAAGTACAGGTCAAATCCTTTCACGTCGACATCGATGTCCGCCTCGATGAGATCAACCGCGATATCACCGATGGTTTCGCTCGCGGTTCCGCCATCGTTGTAACCGCCCTCAATCCCGAAGTTACTGTTGAACTGCCAGCCGCCAAATACCCTGTAGCCCGTATCGCCGTCATCGAATTTCAGGGATGACCCGGTAGTGTTATCGCTGAATGAGACGGTGAACTGGCCTGCGCCTACGCCTGCGTAAAAGCCACCGTCATCGACCGCCATTGCCGGCGTCGAGATCAATGCCAGCGCCGCAGCGCAAACCCATGTGGTTTTGATCATGGAAAACTCCTTTCGCAGGTGGAACCTCAGCTGTTCAGGAATTTGCATTCTCTGATTCATGCGCACACGCGGACAGTAGCACACGGGCAATGGCACACGGGCAATGGCACGCGGACAATACGTATGAATACGTATGGCGAAAATACAACAACGGTGAGGCAATCGCTGACGTCAGTCGCGTGCCAGCGGCAATACCGTCGATTCCTTGATCACGGTAACGACGATCGAGGAATTGACCGACTGCACATTCGGAATCTTCGACAAGTGATCGAGAAAGAATGCCTCGTATTCCTTCATGTCGTGCGTGACAATTCGCAGGCAGAAGTCCCATTCGCCGGTCAGCGTGCAGCAATCGAGAACTTCAGGCCGGTCGCGGATCGCCTTCTCGAATTGCGCGAGGGCATTGCGACCCTGGCTCGAGAGACGCACATGCACGTACACCATCACGTCGAGTCCGAGTGCTTCGCGGTCGAGCAGGGCGACGCGCTGCTTGATGACGCCGCTTTCCTGGAGTTGCTGGATGCGTCTCCAGCAAGTGGTCGTGGAGAGTCCAAGCCTGGCCGCAAGGTCGGCAGCGGAGAGCGCGCCGTCCCGCTGCAATTCGTCCAGGATGCGACGGTCGCTGCGATCGAGCGAAATCCGCACTGTTGTTTTCATATATAGAAGATATTAGACCATAAAATTCCACTATTTTGCATTACAGCACAGGATTACGGCGAAATTGTGGTAGTTCTTGGGTAGAATATGTGGCCAACGCCCGGCCAGTCCTTGCCACGCGGGTACCCAATGGTCACAAAGTCACGCCTGCATGTGCCACAGACCCCGGCCAGGCCCGGCGACGCGCCGGACTTCAGCTATCTAGAGCTTTCGGCCGCCGGTTCAGTGAAGCGGCCCGAGACCAGCGCGCGTGTCCGGGACATACAGGCACTTTCTGACCAGCTGGTGCGTGTACTCGACGACAAGCATCAGGCTGTCGGGCCCTGGAGCCCGCTTATCGAGCCTGCGGAGCTGCAAATTGCGCTCCGCCACATGCTGCTGACGCGGACGTTCGACGACCGCATGCAACGCATCCAGCGCTCCGGAAAGATCAGTTTCTACATGCGCTCGCTCGGCGAGGAAGCGGTGTCCGTCGCAATGGGCATGGCGCTGCAGCCGGGCGACATGCTGTTCCCGTCCTATCGCAACCAGGGCCTCTACGTCGTGCGCGGGCGCCCGATCGTGGACCTGATGTGCCAGCTGCTCTCGAATACGCGCGACATGTGCAAGGGACGCCAGTTGCCGGTCATGTACCACTGGGCCGAGGGCCGGATCTTCTCGATTTCCGGCAATCTCGCGACACAGTTTCCGCAGGCCGTCGGCTGGGCGATGGCGGCGGCGATCAAGGGACAAGACGACATCGCGGTCAGCTGGCTGGGCGAAGGCTCGAGCGCCGAGGCCGATTTCCATCACGCACTATTGTTCGCTTCGGTCTACAAGGCACCCGTGATCCTGAATGTCGTCAACAACCAGTGGGCGATTTCGACATTCCAGGGCCACGCAGGTGGCGAGCGCCGCAGTTTCGCAGCGCGCGGGCCGGGTTATGGCATCGCGGGCCTGCGCGTGGACGGCAACGATTTTCTTGCGGTCCATGCAGTGACGCAATGGGCGGCCGAGCGCGCACGCACCGGCCATGGCCCGACGCTGATTGAACATGTGACTTACCGGGCCGCCGCGCATTCGACCAGCGACGACCCGGCGCGCTACCGCCCGAAGGAAGACTACCAGGGCTGGCCATTGGGCGATCCCATCGACCGCTTGAAGAGCCACCTGATCGCGCTCGGCGAATGGTCCGAGGATCGGCAGCTGGCGCTGAACGCGGAGTTGGAGGCGCACGTCGCATCTTCGTGGAAGGAAGCCGTCAGCCACGGCACGCTGACGGCGCCTCCGCGCCTGGATCCCCACCTGATGTTCGAGGACGTGTTCAAGGAGATGCCGGAGCACCTGAGGAAGCAGGAAGCGGAGCTCCGCGCCGAGCGGGCGGGGAAGTAGAGCCATGGCACAGATGAACATGATCCAGGCACTGAATTCGGCCATGGACATCATGCTGGGTCGCGACCCGCACGTCGTGATCCTCGGCGAGGACGTCGGCTTCTTCGGCGGTGTCTTCCGCGTCACCGACGGCCTGCAGAGAAAGCACGGCGAGCATCGCGTGCTCGACACGCCGATCGCGGAGGGTGGCATCGTCGCGGCGGCGATCGGCATGGGGGTCAACGGCCTGCGGCCGGTGGCGGAGATCCAGTTCGCCGACTACATCTATCCCGCGTACGACCAGATCGTCAGCGAGCTGGCGCGCCTGAGATATCGCAG